>JAISPY010000153.1 GCA_031274565.1 Treponema sp. | reverse complement strand
CCCAAAGCCTTCCCCAGGGAAACCTCGCTGGCGCCGTCATTGTAACCAACGGCGGTGTCAAAGAAATTGACGCCCCGGTCAAGCCCTTCCGCTACCAGGGCATCCACATCCGCCTGGTTCTGTTCGCCCCAATAGCTTTTGCTGTCCCCGCCGAAACTCCAGCATCCCACGGTCAGGGGGCTTACCAGCAGTTTTGAATTCCGCAGCCGTATCTTTTCCATTTTAACCTTCCTTTGCTGTTGTATAGCGGTATTACTACCCGCCTTTTGATAACAATCGCATAAGCAACGAAATCATGTTTGTAGTATATAAATTAGAGCAATCTCCGTCAACAGGCAAAACCGGCGGTTACCCCCAAAAATTCGGAAAATTGAAAAAATACCCAATTTTGGAACCAGCAAGGTTTGTTTTTTTGAGCCGTCTCCTAGTGATAAGGGATTGAGTGAAAAGCGGAGGTACTCCTCACTCCTCAACTCATCCCTCATTGTTTTCATATAAACCGTATGATTTTCAAGTAAACCGTATGATTTTCAAGAATTTGTCATTAAACGGTATAAGACGCAAACGGCGGGTAACCATCGCGGCCAAAGGGGAAGAAATATCTTGACCTTTTTTGGAAAAAAAATTTTTTACTTGACAGGACGCTGAATCCGTGGTATAATACCTTGATAAGGATGATTCATTACTTTGGTTTTGGATAAAATCCTGGTTTTTTGGAAGTTTATGGATTCTTTTTCATTAGGTGTATCAAAATGAATAGTATGTATGTTGTATCGGGGCAAAAAACAATAAATCCACAGGGTTGTTTATGTAATACTGCGGTAATATACCAATTAGATATACCCCCCCCCCCCCCCCCCCATCAATATTTCATAAATTCCGTAATTACTCTTATTTCGTTTTTTCTCAAGTTGGCCATTACAGGCGTATGCCTGTACAGATATATTTTTTCTTTTGGAGGACAATCATGAAACGTTTTATTGCGATTGCCGCGCTGCTCCTTTGCGGCGTGGGCATGGTATTTGCCGGCGGCAAGCAAGCCGGTGATGAAAAGGTTAAGGTTACTATGTGGAGTGCAAACAGGGGGCAATCGACCTACTGGGATCCGCTGATTCCGGTGTACAACGCAAAAAATACCGACAACATTGAGTTCCAGGAGATCCGCTATTTTGGCGACGATTTCTACCAGGCGGTAGAGCTGACGGTGCAGACCGGCGGGGAACTGCCCGACCTGTTTTCCAACCAAGTCCTTTACTGTTTTAGCGGTACGATGAACCAGCAGGGTTGGTTCCTGAATCTTGACGAATGGCTCAAGACCCATACAACGGCGGCGGATCAGGAATTTCAGAGGATCTACAGTCCCTACAAAATAGCAGGTTCTACGGTCCGTGATGGAGAATGGCTCAGTGCCGGGCATACCGGTAGTCCCGGTAACCGCCTCATCTACAACCGCGACATCTTCGCCAAGGCAGGGCTTCCGGATCGCGCGCCTGAAACCCTGGAGGAGATGATCGAGTTTGCGCGGCAGATCACCACCCGGCTCAAGGGCGAAGGCATCTATGGTTTTGCTATGAACATGAAGAACCCGAACTCCGCTTATGGCCGTTCCCTGGCCCCCCAGATAAGCCTGTACACCGGCTTGGAGTATACGGGCTATAATCCCGAAACAGGGAAATTCCAGGCCGATACCGAGGAAAGGTGGGAAATCCTCCGGGCCTGGCAGCAACTGCTTGCCCCGGATACCGTCTTCCCGGGATCCGAATCCCTGGACATCGACCCCCTGCGGGCTCAGTTTGCGGACGGCAAGATCGGCATGTACATTTCGTACGGCTTTGAGCCGATGGTCTACGCCGAAACCGCACAGTTCCCCAACAAGTACAACTGGAGTATGGCGAAAATCCCGGTGCCGGGTGGAAAATACAAGGGCAAAATCTCGACCACCGTTGATGGCGCGATTGTCATCAATGGTAAAAGCAAGCAAGTGGAAGAAGCATGGAAGGTGTATCGCGATGTATTCTATAGTTTGGACAACGTTGCCGGTTTAGTTACTTTGGGGTTGGCCACAGTGGTAGTACCCGAGATTAATGCCATAGCGACATTGCCGGATATATACACCAGGATCCCCTATGCGAACTGGCAGCCTGATGCCGATTGCTATGCCGGCCTCCCCTATTTTACGGGGTCCTATACCCTCGAAGGTCCGGACGTGAACGCGGTTCATGACCAGATCATACAGGGAGGCCTGGGCCGTACCGAAGCTCTGGCGCTCCTCAAGGACATGTCCGAACGGTACCAGCGGGGTATGCAGCTTGCCATTGATCGTGGTGAATACAACGTTCACCTTTTGAATAACTACGATCCCACCGATCTCACCAAGTATACCCTTGGGGCGGAAATTCCCAAGAGCAGATAAACAAGTCCCATGAAGAAAGGGGCGGACGGCCACGGTTTTGCGGCCGTCCGCCCTATTGGAGCAGCCGTGCGCACAAAACCAGATAAACCCCGTATCAGTAAAGCCCATTTTCGCCGTGATTTGAACATTACCCTTCAGGCGTATAGCATGTACCTCCCCAACCTCATCCTCTTTGTTGTGCTGGGGCTGTACCCTATCGCATGGTCTATCCGTTATGTCTTCTACCATTACACGGGGAACCCCATACTCAAACCGGTATTTGTAGGGCTTGACAACTTTGTCCGGGTCTTTGTGCGGGATAAGACCTACTGGATGACGGTGGGCAATACCTTTATATATGCCGGGGGCAAGATCCTGTTGACCCTGCCCTTCGCTTTTGCCGCCGCTTTTATTCTTAACCGGCCCAACCGGGTGAACAAAGTATTCCAGTCCCTTATTTTCATGCCCACCATAACCAGTTCCGCGGTGATGGCGATGATCTTCTACCTGCTGTTCAACCTCTACAATGGGGAGATCAACCGGTATCTTATGGCATGGGGTATTGTGGACGAACCGATCAGTTGGCTCAATAAATACGCCATGGGGACGGTTATCATCGTCGCCGCCTGGGGCGCCATAGGGAACTACATGGTGTACTTTCTCTCGGCGCTGCAAATGGTACCCCGGGAACTGCTGGAGAGCGGGGTCATAGACGGCGCCAATCGCTGGCAGTCGCTGATACATATAACGCTCCCCATGATGACGCCCATACTCAAGATTATTCTCATGTTTATCATCAGCAGCGCCTTTGGCGATTTCGGTTCGATCATGGTTCTGACCGCGGGAGGGCCAATCAACAAGACCATGGTGATGACCCTGTACGCCTACAAGTACCTGTTTCCTATTACGGTGGAGGGCGGATCGGTTGCAACGGAAATAGGATACGGCGCGGCGCTGTCGGTGGTAAACGGCCTCATCGCGGGGGTGATGACAGGTATCTACCTTTGGTTCGGCTGGCGGATGGACCGGATATTCGATAAATAGGAGCGCCGATGAAAACTTCAAAATTCGACTTGTTGTTCAACACTGTCTCGTATGTGTATATCGTGTTGTTAAGCCTCCTATTGGCCTACCCGGTGATTTATACTATTGTAGGATCTTTCAAAACCAATATGGAGCTGGTTCTGGGCGGCAGTTTTCTGCCCAAACAATTTATTCTGGACAACTACATTGAGGCTTTCACGAAAGGCGGCTTTACCCGATACAGTCTGAACAGTGTCATAGTGAGCAGCGCGGTGACTTTTCTGGATACCGGGACCGCGTCCATGTCAGGTTTTGCTTTTTCGCGGTACAACTTCTTTGGGAAGAAGTTTTTTATCACCCTTTTTGTCGCCCTCATGTTTGTGAATCTTGGTTCTATCACTATGTACCCCACTTACCGTGTTCTCCATGCGGCTAAACTAACGGGTTCCCTGCTGGGTATCATCATTGGGATGGTGGGTGGACAAACAGGCAATATTCTCCTCATTATGGGATTCACGAAAACTATCCCGCGGGAGATGGATGAGGCCGCTATCATTGACGGATGCGGAATGTATAAGATTTACTTTCTGATCATCCTGCCTATGCTCAGGCCAATCCTGGCGGTAGTAGCCCTGTTCGCCTTCAGGGGCGCGTGGAATGACTACATCTGGACCTTGATCATGACCATATCCAGGCCGCATCTGCGGACCCTTTCAGTGGCGGTAGCGCAACTGCGGTACGCTACCAACGATGCGGCATCGTGGAACCTCATGGTGGCCGGCGCCGCAATCGCGGTTATCCCGATTCTGATAGTCTATGCCTTTGCCCACAATCAGTTCATTTCCGGCCTGACCTCGGGCGCGGTTAAGGGCTAGGTTAGGGGACGAGGATTCTTTGGAATCCGGTTAACCCGC
>JAISPY010000112.1 GCA_031274565.1 Treponema sp. | reverse complement strand
AGCTCGGTAAAAAGGTTTTTATAGGTAATAAAATGGTTTGATTCAGCAAATTCTCCGATTTTATCTTCCGGCAGGGATTCTAAGATCTGATCCATAAAGAGCAGGACGTTTTTTACTTCTTGTTTTAGGTTAAAGGGTTTGGTTGCATCTCCTACCGAAGGGTCAGCGCCCTCTTCGGTAGGAGATGGATCTCCCTCACCGGCTCCCTGGGTTTCCGCATCCTCGGTATCCGCAGCACTTCCCGGGCCAAACCCATCAAACGGAGCAGAATCATCCGGGGGATCCTCATCCTCAGTTTTGTCGTGAACAGCGGTCTCTTCAGGGGCGCTTGCTTCACCGCCGATAAGTGTTTCAATGGTATCGAAGGTGTGGTCGATTTCTTCTTCATCCTCTGGATTCAATTCAATGGGCATATCCTTCATCGACCCGTTTTCAATCAGCAAATCCTCAAGCAGGAAGTCCTCATGGGAGAACGCTTCTGGGGAGCGTGCTTCGGGAAGCGTCTCAGGTACGATAGCTTCATGGGATACCTGCTCATTCGGCGCTTCCGCATCCTTCAGCATGCTCTCCAGCAGGGCTTCATCAAAGGGTTCCTGCAGCGGGATTTCATCAAAAAAGGTCTGATCAAAGGAGTGGTCAAAAAGGAGTTTGTCAACGGTTCCACCGGAAGCATCCGCAGACAAAGCCGCTTCAGGTTCCGGTTTAAGCCCCGCATCCTGAAACGGCTCTGATTCCTGCAGGCTATCCTGCAATGCAAGCCACTCCTCATACGCGGAATCAGGCTCCTCATCGGCAGCGGCAGCCTCGATTTTTTCGGTACATGCGGCAGCATCGGTATATGCGGGGCTTACTTCTTTACTGATAGATACGGCATGATTGAAGATATCCGTGAGTTCATCCCCGGTGATGGTGATTTTTTCGTCCGGGGCAAGCGGGGACTCAAAGGCCACCTCCGCGGATTTTTCCCCCTGGATTACCGCATCTTTAAGGGTAGCTACTTCCTGGCGGATCAAGATCAATTCTTCCAAGATGTTCCGTAACAATGCGCCCAGGCTTTGCAACGGTTTTGCAGGAGTATCCGGCGCAGTGGAGGGCTGCGGCTCCTCGGTAACAAGCGCTGCATCATCGGCTGGAGCGGAAGGGTCAAGAAAATCTTCGATTACAATATCATCAAATAACCCATCCGTAATAGAAAGGGCAGTCATTGCTGCGCTTTTTTGCGATCCTTTTATAGGGATACAATCCTGCTTTGGGACGGAAGGTATCGATTCCGCCTGTTCTCCGGGAGGATCCGGGAGATGAGCGACGAGCCCACCGGAACTATCCGGTATCGACCGCTCGTCTTGCTCCTCCTTTTCAGGGGTTTCTCCTACGGAAAGCGTCTGGGGATCATTTTTTACCCATATACCATACGCGTCAAGTTCATGCGATGATCTGTGTTTTTCTATCTTTTTCATCTTTTCCATCTTTATAAGATAGGCTCCGCAGGATTAACGCTATCCTACTATCTTTTCTTATCGGCCCTCCGGGACGGATTCTTGAGCCGCAGGCTCAAAAGGATACGGCTGGTTCCCCGTGAACTGACGCAACTTAAAAAAAGGTCTCGCAAAGGCATCCTAAGGGTATTTTTCTCGCCGGCTGCTTTTTTTTGTATAGAAATTGACGATACTAAAAATATGCTCCATCCCACTTTGTTTACATCCCTCGGGGGGGTTTTGTTGCTAGGGGTGAGTATGGCTTGCGCTACTCCCGCCCCCCCGGTAGAACCGCCACAGCCTCCGGTGCTTCCCGTTGCAACCCTGAGCTCCCCTCCTCGGATAGAAAACCCTGATCCGGAACCGGATCCTCAGGTACAGATGGTCTTTGATCGCTTGGAAGCTCAAAACACTGAACATATCACCCTTTATTTTCTGCTACTGGTTGATAATCCAAGGTCTGGTTCCGCGTCTATGGGAATCCGCCGGTGGCAGCTCATGGTAAATGGGTTGATTCAGGATAAAGGGGCAGATCCGATCTTTACGGCGGAAGTAGCAGCCGCGGCTTCCGCCCAGTTCCCCTTGCAATTCGCCGTGGACCTGGGCGCCTCTGCAGGTTCAGGGGAAGCAGAGTTTGATACCTACCAGATCACGCTTGAGACGGATATGGTCTTTACCTATGCCGACGCAAACGCAGTCACCCATCTGGTGGCGGAAGCGGCCTTCCCCCGGATCAGGGAGCCGCAGTTTACCGTTACCACGATTGTGGTGAATCAAGGGGACCTCATCAATACCCGCTTAAAAGTAGGGCTTAGGATCGATAATCCCAACCAGTTTCCGCTGCAACTTTCTGCCCTGGCCTATCAGTTCTATGGGGACGAGCGTTTCTGGGCAGATGGAAACGACCCCACCATACGGCATATTCCCGCGATGGGATCCGCTCAAACGCAGATTTCCATGGTCATGAACTTTATTAATATGAACCGGAAGCTCCTGGAGGATATTATCGCGGCGAAACAGATCTATTACCGCTTCACCGGAGAAGCCGCAGTCCTCACCACCATCGAATACCTCCCGCAATTCTCCATGGACTTCGATCTCTCCGGGAACTCGGTGGTGGTGAAATAAGATGGGTACCAGGAGGAGCGTAAGATGACCTTTCAACCGTTCATTAAACCATTCATTGCCTTGGGATTGGTAGGTATCACCGCGACCCTGGCGCAGGGCCGCGATCGGGATGCTGCTATGGATCCGGGAATCACCATCACCGTGGAAGGTTCCTACTTACAGGAGACCGTGGACTTCATGCTTATCCGGCAGCAGAGCAGGGCTGAAACCCGGGAGATGAAGCTCCTGGCGTTGGAGCATATCAGAACCGCCCTGGACCAGGGTATCAGCAACGGAGAGGTCGTAAGCGCCCTGGAATATATGGCGTTGGAAGGAATCGTAAACAAGATCATATCCAACAGCCGGGTACGGAATAATTACCCCGATATACGACGCACCGCCGCAGCCTATCTGGGCGACCTGGGTACTCCCCAAGCACATCGGATCCTCCTCAAGATGAGCCAAGCCGAGTATGAGCCTATGGTGCTGACCGCAGTAGTTACCTCCTTAACCAAAATCGGGATCACCGGTACGATGGGGAATGAGGAAAGGAATGAAATCCTACGCATGATTACCCGACGAATACAAGCCTTTGATGTCCTCGTCCCGGATAATCTTTTAGCCCTGGCAGCCTTGGAAGCCTATGAAGCCTTTGCTCGACAGCCCGGCGGAACCTTAGATTCCACCACAGTACAGGCCATCGAGCGTATTGCCGAAGGCCGCTATCACGGCGCAATTCGAGAACGGGCCAAACAAATCTTGACCATGCTGCGTACCTATATGCCTAATCCCCTTCCCGAAGAGCCGTCAGGATAATGGACCCTACCCAGTTAGCGATTCCGCCGTTCTTCTGCGGTCTTACATTCGATACACATCAGGGCATAGGGAATCGCTTCCAGTCTATCCTGGGGTATACGTTTGCCGCATTTCATACAAAGCCCGTATTTCCCCTGCTGAATCCGGGTGAGGGCTGCATCTATCAGCTTGAGCCGTTTGAGTTCCTGTGCGCCAATGGCTTCAATCATCTTGCGGTCGATGTCATCAGATGCGATATCCGCCAAATCCTTTGGGTCCATGCCCTCCATAATTTCTTTAAAATCCTTGTTACTCACAATGAGCTTGGAAATGATCTCCCTTTTCAGATCCGTAAGGGATTGCTGGATTCGTGCGACGAAGTGCTGCTCCATGAGGGGCCTCCTGTTTATACATACTTCCTAAAAATTATAGTTCCCCAAAGAAACCGGTTATGGTAGTTTGTACTGGTACGTATGACAATATACCACTTACTTTGCGTAATTCTGGGTACATTGTCGTATGTCGGCACTTTTGTCAAGGCTCTAAACAGCGAAAACAGGATAGACCCAGCGCATTCCTTCCCGTTTCCCACGGCTGAAACTAATCTGACCCCTACGGCAGGGCGAGGGCACATAAAAATTTTTGTCCACCAATTACACGGATTAAGAAGTGGAATCACGCGCTAAAATCCGTTAAGGACCCGCGCAGCACTACCATGACCTACTGGTCATGGTAGTGCCTTATGGCGCAAGCCATGAACAGAACATGTTATGCGTGCGCGGGTCCTCAATCAGCGTAATCGGTGGATTTTTTATCTTTAAATACCCGCTCATTACGCTCATTTTTGCGCATTAAGCATGGTGGTCATTCCCTAATTCGCGTTAATTCGCGTCATTCGCGGACGCTTTTGTGTATATGCGCTCGTCCTGCCTACTTTACATACTGCGGCGTTTTGGGTATATTCT
>JAISPY010000061.1 GCA_031274565.1 Treponema sp. | reverse complement strand
GCCGCGGAATAGTACAGGGGCTTAAACGAAGACCCCGGCATGATACGGCCCTGGGTCGCCCGGATGAGTTGGTTTGACATATCATACTTAGAGCCCCCGATAATAGCGGTGATATACCCGGTCTCGTTTTCCAGAGCGATGAGGGCCCCTTCTACCACGTTCTGCTCGGTACTCGTTTTTAAGCTGTTAAAGCCCGTATTGGTGATCTGCTTGAGGTCTTGGATACCGAACAGCAGGGCGCTCATATCCACCACCGGGTTGATGACCTTGATATAACGGTTCAGGGCCTTTTGTTTGGTTTGCGCGTCCGTAACCGCATGGATTCCCCCCAGGTTGAAGGTGAGGGAGAGGAGTTCCACGATGGGTATATAGGTCCGCTCTGCCCGCTCCAACCGGGTTCCCCGGGAAGCGGTGTATTCCTTGTTGGCTTTGGCAAGCCCCTGTTCCATGAGCTGTGCCGCGGCATTCTGATGCTTGAGGTTCAAGGTGGTATGCACCGTATACCCATCCCGGTAATAATCCATGGATCCGTACATCAGGTCCTCCAGTTCCCGCCGGACATATTCACTGAACCAGGGAGCCGCGTCTTCCCGGTGGTAGTATGCGGCGACCGCGGCCCGGGTATAATCGTAATTCGCCCAGTACTCCTTAAAGGAAGCATCCGCATCTTCCCGGGTGGCGTACCCAAATTCGATCATCCGGTCCAGCACCGCCCGTTGCCTATCCATGGCCGTATTCGGATTATCCAGGGGATTGTACCGGGCAGGGCTTGCAAGCTGGATCACCAGGATCGCCGCCTCCGCCAGACTTATCTCTCGGGCGCTATGACCAAAATAGTATTTACTGGCCGCCTCGACTCCGTAGGTACCAGCTCCCATATAGAGGTAATTAAGGTAAATCTCCAGAATCTCATTTTTGGTATACCTCCGTTCCATCTGCAAAGCCCACCAGAGCTCCCGGAGTTTCCGGGTAAGGGTCATTTCGGTCCGGTCCGTATAGAGGGTTCCTGCGATTTGCTGGGTAATGGTAGAGCCGCCCCCCAGGTTATGCCCGGTGAGCTTCCCGTAAACGGCCCGGGCAATCCCCCGGATACTGAATCCCTTATGGCTATAGAAATCCGGATCCTCCCGGGCAAGCACCGCATTAATTAAATGCTGGGGAAGCTCCCTCAGAGAAACCAGCTCCCGCTTCTCATCCGCGGAAAACTCGGTGATCACCGTCCCGTTACTATCGAGGATCTTGGTCGGAAGGGCAGGGGCAAATGCAACAAAATTTTCCTGGTTTTTAAGATTAGCCGTTTCCGCCAGAGATAAACCCAGACCAATACCGATTATCACCGCAATAATAATGGTAAAACCCGCCGCCACCCGAAGCATTACCCCGGATACCCATGAAGAACCTGCCTGTACCATACTGCTAAGCCTATGAGAGGGGTCCCTGGTTTGTCAATACAGCAACACCCCCATGCCAGCGCCCTTTTTATACGCCCAGTAGCATATAGAATTGTTGCGGCCTATGGCTCTGGTGGTAACCGTAACACTGGGGACTTGGGGAACCCCTAGATCCAAATTTGACCTTCCACGAGTTCTGGGTACACCCTATACACGCCATCCTTGCTGGAACTTTACTTTCGTTATGACCCGCTACTACAACCGATCTTTATTTGGTGATACCCGATTGGGATTTATCGTGCCGCACCAGAAAAACCCCTTGAAGCGGCTGATGGGAGTCGAACCCACGTCTCCAGCTTGGAAGGCTGGGGTAATAGCCGTTATACGACAGCCGCATGATTAGGATATACTGTAATTTTTTAATAATGTCAAGGTTTTTTGCAGGGCAATGCAAGGTTTAATCATTGACGAGACGGACAACACCGACAAAAATAAATTTTATCGGTTGTTTATCCTAGTTTCTTTAGTTTTTTCTTGGCTTTTGCGCTTGTTTCGACCAAGGGCATCCCGTATACTAAAAGGTATCATGGGTCAATGCTCTTTCTTTATCTTTGTTTTGGTTATGTTCCTCTCCGTAGGTACGCCTCGGTTTTTACGCGCCCAGGAGTCGAGGGTACCCCCGGAACCGGAGGTGGACCAAGAATCCCTGCACGGGGCGCCCTTCCCCATAGGACCGATTCTGATGACCGCGCTCCAAAAGGACATTACCTGGCGTCCGGATTGGGCGATAAGTATACCCCCGGATGCCTTTGCCCTTACGTCTGGCCAGCCGGTTTCCATCACGCTCGTCCTAGAGGAAGCGGAGTATCGGGTCTGCTGGAAAAACGGTTCCTTAACGGAATTTCCTGTGTTAGTACAGGGTTCCTTGGCCCAGGTACGGATCAATAGGATCGCTGCAAAAAAAATAGAGCGCCTTACCATCACCACAGACCGTTCCTGGGAGTTTGCGATTATCCGCCAGGACAATCCCTATCGGTCCCTGGGGAGGCTTACCGAAGGGGAAGGCGGGGAAGTCTATTTCATCGCTTTGGAATCGAATCATACCGGGATTTCCGAAACCTGGTATGATCCTGCGGGAAATGCCCTGGAGTTCTTTACCTCCCGTTCCCGGTATGCCGGTGAAGACCTGTGTATAGGGAGTCTCGTGAGCTATGCTGAGGGGAATACAAGCACCGAATGGTATGAGTACGATAGTTTTGGCAATGTTTCAGCCATTGCCGCTGCCCAGGGCAGATTTTCGGCCCTTTATTATCAAAAAGGGTACCAAGCAAGTTATCCCCGGTATTGGGAACGCCAGGTCCTTGAGGCCGCTACGGGGGAAGATCCAGCACTGACCGGGCAGGTACAGCACTATACCCTCCAATGGGATGAACAAGGGTTCTTGGTCCGTATGCAAGGATTTTTGGTCCGTATGATCGAAGGCTCCGATCCAGGACCTGAAATGTCCGCAGACATTCGATATGAGTATACCCTGGATAAGCGGGGTAATTGGACGGAACGGCGGGAAATACGGATGATTCGCCGTCTCGGGGTCTTGGTACCGAGTCCGGGTTTGACGATAAAACGGCACATTACCTATGCAGTAGGAGGGTAGGCATGGGCGTATCCGATACATGGCAGGATATAACCTACGAAGCAACCTTTGAACAGGAGGTCCGCGGTCTCCAGCGCCGCAGGGAATCGGATCCAACCTGTACCATAGCGGATCTAGAAAGAGTCTTACAACACCTCTACCAGATGGAGGGCGCTGATTGGGGAGGCCGGGGTGCAGTGCAGGATAGTACCCTAGCAGCCACCATCGCTGCCTATGAACATAGCATTGCCCAATGGAAGGGGTCAATATAATGCCGATACTTTGTTTTCCTTTACGTGTTACTTTTTAATGACTCTATGGTTATAGAGTTAGGTACGTGTTTGTACTATTTCATATTCCTCCTTCCTTTATAATTGCGTCCCGGGGTTACTCCTTTCCCCGGGACCTTTTTTCTTTGTCCGCAGAAAACAGGTTCAGGGTTCTTCCCGCCGCCGTACTTTGATGGAAGCGGGTTTCCGAGGGGCAGGTTCGTCCCTTCGGGAAACAGCGGTTCCCTTTTTCACCAGCATTGGTTTACCCCGTCCAGGATGATCCGGAGACTTTCCGCCTCCCGGATGTCCGCTATTCCGCTCTGAGCGGGGTGAAGGCGGTCCGCTTCGTTTTTTCTCCCGGCGGGCCTTTTCCAGTACCCGCAGGGATTCGTCAAACCCCGCGAGAAATTGTGGAAGATCATCCGCAAAGAGGATCACCGACTGGCGTTCAAAGCCTTCGGTTTCTCGGTTTTTGCTCTCTACAATGTTGAGGTACAGGTCGCCCATGCGGTTTTCTTTCACATTAAAGAAATACGTCCTGTTCTGCAAAGAAACCTTGGTTGAAAATAATTCTCCCCGTATACCCATATTCCCCTCCCTAATCCGCGGTTTTATCCGCTTCCATAACCATACGCCGCTGCCATTGGATAAGGTCCTGTTCCATAGACGGATCGGAACCTTCCGCATCGGCCATAACCCGGAATACCGGTTCGGTTCCAGAACCGCGCATCCAGATCGAAGCGATCTGCTGGCCCGTCTTGTTGGTAAAGGTGATTTTTAGTCCTCCCCGACGGGCTGCTCCAAAACAGGTAAGACCGCGCGTTTCTTCCATGCCATTATAACAGGCCGCCTCCCAGCGGGTGATACCATAGCGGCTGCTAAGCTCTGCCTTCCGGGTTTCCCATTCCCGCAGGAATACCCCCTGATACCGCGTTTTAAGCACCCCATGATCCAGGGTCTGCACCTGCAGCAGTGATTCAGGGGTATAAGAACCGGTAGTAATAAACCGGGGAAGGGACGAAATGATATCCGAGAGGGAAAAATCCTCCCGATACGCCGCAGCCTTACCCGAGCGTTCGCACCAGAGCTTAAAAAATCCCCACCGCCCCTCCTGATTCCTTAGGGTCAGCAGTTTAATGATGGCCATGACCGTATGGATGGGATCTCGCACTGCCGACGGATAGGTGATGTTACCTCCTGCGGAGCCTTCGCCGAGGATCCGTACCGTATAACCCGCTTCCCGGAGCTTTCGGGCGAGTCCCACCACATTGGCTTCCCCCACCTCCGCCCGGAACATCGATACATCAAAGGCATGCGCGATCCGATCGATCCGCAGCGATGTAGGATCATTGACCGCCACCGCAACCTTCTGCAGGGCCTTTCCCTGGGCATCATAGCCCAGTTCACCGGTCCACACCAGATGGGCAAGCTCGGCAATACAGGCTAAGGCAAAAACCTCCTGGGCATCAAGACACCGGGCGCATTGGGCGCCTTCATCCCAGATCACCAGGTTCCCGCGATCGCCGTCACAGTCCGGCATATATGCCACCAGGACCGACGGTTCGCGGCGGTGAAGCTCCTCCAGAAACTGCCGACAGGGATCCAGAGCGGGTCCCTCCGGTACAATACGGTGGACAATGCGTCCGGGTTTATCATTAATACTATAGTAGCTTATCCCGAGGGATGTAAAAAAGTCCCGGTCAATGGACAGGGTCCGGCTAGACCCATTGAGATCCGCCGCAATACCCAGGGGGGTTGCGTGTAAACCCCGGACAATCCCTTCGAGTATTCCCTCCTGGTTCGTGGGTTCCCGAGGGCCGCTCACCACTTCCCGGGTAAAGCGGAGATAGGCTTCGTAGGCTTCCGCTTTGATACGGGGCGCTGCGGCATACACCGCAGCAATAGTCCCGGGATCCGCCCGGCTCATCAGGGCTTTTATTCGGCGGATCCGGTCCGGAGCGGATAGGAAAGACCGCAGATCCCCAATCAGGGTATTCGCCTCCGTTGCGGGTAATACCCCTCCATCGGTAAGGCCGAATTTGAGACCGTTATGGCCGATGGGGTTATGACTGGCGGAAATGTACACAAAACCCGCGGCTCTGCCATCCGCACCGCAGGCCCGAGCATAGGCCATGATCTCCGGCGCGGCAGTGATACGGGCAAAACGGACAGCGCAATCTTCGGCAATCAAGACGCGGATCAAGATATCCGCTATAGCCCTGCCTGTAGGCCGGGTATCCATGCCCAGGAGGATCGCTGGGCATGGGTTGTTTCCGGGTTGCGGTGGATAATGAGCTTTGACATAGTCGGCAAACACCTTGGCCCCTGCGGCAAGGATGATTGTATGGGCCGCAGCAATGGTTCCTTCGGCGCCCTCCGCTCCTCCCTGGGCAAAGATCCCCCGCCAGCCTGAGGGGGAGAGGATCATATCGGTAAGCGCGGTATCTACCTGGGCTTCGGATAAACCCTCCACATCAGGGTCTTCCCTTACCAGTTCCGAATCAGGGTGTTGTATTTCCATCTTTTTTCCTTAGGGTCAATTCCTTCTTATCAGCCCATAAACCGCTAGCGCATAATCAGTATAGCCTAGTTGTGGTTCCTAAGGCTATAGACCAATTCCTAGGGAGCAGGCTGAGGAGCTTCCACGGTTTTTTCCATTACTTCGTATACTTTCAGCCGCTCCTGGATCTGAGGATCCACCTGGGCTTCCAGGTCAATAGACCCGTCGCCATATACTTCCGAGAACACCGTGCCGTTACGGTGAAGCAGCCGAACCAGATCGTGGCGATCCGGAGGAAAGCGGAACCGGGTAATCTCCTCCACGAGGAGTCCCTCCATACACCGGATGAGTTCATCGATACCCCTATGGTTTTTCGCGGAAACGAGGACGCTTGCACTGCACCGCTGGGCATACCGTTCTTGGAGCGCCTGGAGGGTTTCCCAAGAATCCACCTGGTCGATCTTATTCAGCGCTAGGATCATCGGTATAGCGCCGGCCCCCAGTTCTCGGAGCACCGAGAGGGTGGTTTCAAAATAACGGTCCAGGTCAGGATCAGCGCTGTCAAGCACCTGGATGAGCAGGTCACAGCGGCTCACTTCTTCCAGGGTTGAACGGAAGGCCTCCACCAAGGTATGAGGCAGATGCCGGATGAAACCCACCGTATCGATCAGGAGCAGGGGTCGACCACTTCCCCGATCAAGCTGCCGTGTGGCGGGATCCAGGGTGGCGAAGAGTTTATCCTCCACCAGGGTATCGGCCTTGGTCATCGCATTGAGCAGGGAGGACTTACCCGCATTGGTATAACCTACCAAGGCACAGGTAGGAATTCCCCGGCGTTCCCGCTTTTTCCGCTGCACTTCCCGGTTCTTGCGTACCTCCGCCAATTCCTGTTTCAGCCGGTCAATGTGTTTTTCCACCAGCCGGCGGTCCGTTTCCAGCTTGGTCTCTCCCTGGCCCTTAGCGCCGTAGCGTCCTCCTCGCTGCCGGGCAAGATCCAAGTATTTATGCTGCAATCGAGGCAGGGAATAGGACAGCGCCGCAAGCTCAACCTGTAACTCCGCTTCTCTGGTCCGTGCCCGATCCGCGAAGATCTGAATGATCAGTTCCTGCCGGTCGATTGCGGTAATACCGCTGAGGGTTTCCCAGTTTCGTTGTTGGGAGGGACTCAGTTCCCCATCAAACACAAAACAGTCCGCCTTCATCGCCGCGGCTTTCTCCGCCAATTCCGCGGCCTTTCCGGTTCCCATACTGAATTGGGGATGCCGTTCCCGGATATGCACCTGTTCCTGGGCAACAATTTCAAGCCCCAGGGTATGGACAAGGCCAACGATCTCGCGCGCCAGGGATGCAGTCTCTCCAGGGGTATCATCCCGGATACCCACCAGGAAGGCCCGTTTCGGTACTTCCTGGGTTTCATATAATTTTTTCATCTAGTAATACCATACTATGGGGGGGAAAAAAATGACAGACCATACTACTTCAAGGTTAATCCAAATGGCTTGATTTCTCAACCCGCGCCTACTACAATAAAAGACAAGACCCATGGAATTGGAAGAACTGAAAGCGGATTGGGGTATGCCCCTCTTCTATAAACCCTTTTCATTGTTTTCTACGCCAGTACGGACTATCCCAAAGGATCAGTCATCCCAAGCACCCGTAAAAAGCACACCGACCACCGAAGAAAAAGAAACCGACCGTGAGCAAGCCGAAATCGCGCTTACCCAGGATTCTCCGGAGGATTTTAAACAGCTCATTGATTCGATCTTACGGTGATCCTCCCCTCAATTCAATGCCAGGAACACAGCGCGTTAATGGGGTAGCGAACCGTACCTTGTGCCGCTTACGGCCAGTTATAGAAAAAATAGAAAAAAGCCTCAACGCCCCCCTGAAATGGCGCTCTGCGCTTATCCTCTTTCAACCCCCGGTGGGCGTTTACTTGATAAGGGCTCGCGGATTTATCGTAACCCCGTTCTTGTACACCGTAAAATGCAGGTGCGGCCCGGTACTCATACCGGTACTGCCTGCGTCACCGATCTGTTCACCGGCTCCTACATAGGCCCCGGACTTGGTTCGAATCACGCTCATGTGGCCATAGAGGCTCCGATACCCGGCGTGATGGGAGATCACCACATAGTTTCCGTAGGAGTTATCGTAACCCACCGCGCTAACCCGTCCGGCCATAGCTGCCCGTATGGGGGTCCCCATAGGTACCCCTATATCCAGACCGGAATGAAACTGCCTCACTCCGGTAAAGGGACTTGACCGATACCCGTAAGGGGAAGTGATATAACCCCGTACCGGCCAGATGAAGAGATCCCCGTTGATCTCCTGCATATCCAGCAGATCAAGCCGGGCCCCAGGGATGAAGAGGGTGGTATTAAGCATAAGCGTATCGGAAAAAAGTTCGTTCACCGTTTGCAGCGCCTGCACCTCGGTCTTAAATTTAGCGGCAATGGATGCCAAGCTGTCTCCCTGCTTGACCGTGTACAGGATGCCGTCTTGATTAGGCACCCGCAACACCTGGTTTATCTGCAACAACCGGGTATTGGTAATCCCATTTACCGATATGAGGGTATCCGGATTCAAACCAAAACCCTGAGCCAGATTGCTGATCACATCCCCGCGCTGCACTTTATAGGAGGTATACAGCAACAACTTGGGTTTAGAATATTCTGCCGGTTCAGGTATGCCGGCAAGGGTTCCCTCAGTTTCTAGGGACGCGGTTTTCATGTCTAGGCCGAGGAGACCGAGTTCAAAATAGGGCATACCCCCCATGCCTGCCTCTGGTACAAAGGCCGATACGCCGGTTGCCGGCTTTTTTTGCACCAGTCCCACCCGGGCAGCAAGTCCGGTGGAGAAATACCCCAGGGATACTACCAAAGCCCATCGTAACACGGGCTTATACCACGAAACCCTATGCTGCCGAGCCGGCGGAAGGCGCCGCCTCACCGATGGAGAGCGGACTACAGGACGAGGGATACTCCGAACAGGAACAACTTGCTGATGAAAAAAATGCTGGGTCCACGTGTACCGTACCATTTCATAGACACCGGCTATCTGTTTTATGAGTATGCCCACAAACGATAGTACATCCACAAGCGATCCACGGTTCATTATCACATCCTTTTATATCATGGTATAGAGCAGGGGAATAGATTCCCCTGGTTTAATAGCTAAAAAAAAGCATATTCTTGATATCCGTTTCCCCTAGCAAGGGCGGAATATTCACCCACTCCTCAGCCCCTGCTGCGGGGAAGTCTATAAAACAATCCACCGGAATACCGGTGCAGTCCACCATCATTTGAGAAACATACAAGGGACACTTCCTACGCACTGCCAAAGCAAAAGCATCTCCCGGCCGCCCCTGCACCACCAGAGGCCCTTCCTCCGGTACCCTTTCGGAAAAAACCAACTTGGCATAACAACTCGTATTTTTGCTAGTATACAACTCAACGTGCAATAATGCAAGCCCTATTTGCTGTACCAAGTCCAAGAGCATATCATGGATACCCGGACGAATCTGCGCCGCTGTATACGAGGCATCGTATCCTTTGAGGATGGATTGCACCTCCTCTAAATCGACAAACACGGGGATTACCAACTCTGCATCCAGGAGTTTGAGTACAACCGTACCCCCCGTATTCCTTTTAGTAATAGTCCATATAGCTACTTCCCGCATCGTATCCATCATGTTTACCCTTTGAATCGGGAGACTCCTCCGATAAAATCCAGGAGACCTCCCAGCAGGCTTCCCGATCCTGAAGGAACCTGCTCGCCAGCCCCGGGAAGCTGATCAAATACCTCCCGGGCTTCCCGTAGGAGCCTTCGTCCCTGCTCAGCCGCTTCCGCCAAGACGCCGGAGGCGGTCAAGGTCGTGATAAGCTCCTCCACTTCATCCGCGGCGATTCCGCGCTTCCGGGCCGCCGCAAAACAGCGGGTCACCCATTCCCGCCGCTCCGGGTTACGGTGCAGGTATAGGATCACCGGAAGGCTTTTTTTCCCTTCAACCACATCGTCTCCCCGCCTTTTACCCGGATTACCGGTGGTAAGGTTTTTAACATCATCGAGAATTTGAAACCCCACTCCTCCATTTTCGGCAGCCTTTCCGAGGAGGTTAATCGGATCGTCCTTTTGCCCGAAACGGGCGCGCTCCGCCCCGGCAAGTACCCCCAGAACCGCGGCGAGCCGCGCGAGGGATCCGGTTTTCAACCGGCACATCAGGTCGTAGGCTTCGAGACTGGGGAGGGAGGAAAAATCCCGATGCCAGCGTATGTCCATGGCTTGCCCCAGGTGGAGCCGCCGCATGTACGCTCCCCAAAGGGTAAAAACCTGGGTTTTCTGTGCCGCTGAAGCATCCCAGGAGCTTATACAGGAGAGGGGCAGGAAGTACATGAACGTCCCGGCGTTGATGGCTGTGTCGGTTCCGTAGCGTATATGGATTGCAGGCCCTCCCCGGCGTTCCTCCGCATGATCTTCTATATCATCGTGGATGAGACTCGCGGTATGGGGAAATTCCACCAGCGGCGTCAAAGGCAGCGCCCGATCTCCACCGCCCAGGGCCTCACCGATCAGGGTCATCAGCAGGGGCCGCCACCGTTTGCCCCCGCGCTTACAGAGGTCCCATCCGGGCTGGGTCAGGGACCGCACTAGGTCAGGAGCAATCGTCCCGTCGATTCCTGCAAAGACGTGCGTCATCCAGCCGTTCCCCAGGCTTGCAGGGTCCGGGATTTCCGGCAACCACGCCTGTAATACGGCTTCTATCTTTTCGAGTCTTTGGGTATACTCTCGATCTATATATGTTGTATCCATAGGTTTATGCCTAGGACATTCTACCCGAGGTGTACGTTAAAAGCAAGCATGACACGGTATGAAAAACCGGACTATTGGTCCGTAAAAGCAAAGCAAGAAGGCTACCCTGCCCGGTCGGTGTATAAGTTACAAGCCATGGATGAAAAGTTCGGCCTTTTCTCCGGTCATCCTAAGCCCGGTAAGGTCTTGGATTTGGGAGCCGCTCCGGGAAGCTGGAGCCTCTACGCGCTCAAACGACTGGGTGCGGGAGGGTTCATCCTGGGGGTCGATCGTTCCTCCCTTGCTCGGGACTACGATGGCGGACTTTTGAGCGGGGATCGGTACTGTTTCCTCCAAGGGGACCTCACCAGTCGGGAAATCCAGGAGGCGATCCTGGTCCAGGGACCGTTTCATCTGGTGATGAGTGACGCAGCCCCAGGGACCACCGGACACCCCTCAGTGGATGCGCTCCGGTCCCTGGTCTTAGCTGAGGCTGCCCTGGAATACGCGGACCTGGCCCTGTTCAAAGGCGGAAACCTGGTAGTGAAGGTATTCCAGGGAGGGGAAAGCCCTAATCTGCTCAAGCGTATCCGGGAACGGTTTAAAACCGCCAAGAGTTTTAAACCCGCCGCTTGCCGGGGAACCTCTTGTGAAACCTACTATGTGGGACTGGATAAAAAGTCCACGAATTGGGCGGATGCGGGCTAAACCACCGGGAAGACCCACCTGCCCCGCGTCCTGTTTCCCGCTGTTTGGGTGCGTGGCACTTGGGTTTTTTGGTGTTTTTTTGTTTCCGGGAAAACCGTGCTAGTCATTGAGCTGGTTCCAAAATCTGACATGTTGGAACTGCCTCCAGTATTAATGGAGTATTAATGGAGTATTAAGGAGTATATATGAAAGTTGTGGTCATCGGCGCCCAGTGGGGAGATGAAGGCAAGGGTAAGATCGTGGATTACCTGGCGAGAGAGGCCCAGATAATCGTCCGGTTTTCCGGCGGGGCCAACGCAGGTCATACCATCGTCATTGGGAACGAGGAGTACGCCCTGCACTTGATTCCTTCAGGGGTCCTTTATCCGGATAAGATGGTCATCCTGGGTGCAGGTATGGTCATTGACCCGGCGGCCCTTTTTACGGAGCTGGCGATGCTGGAAGAACGAGGCATCGACACCACGGGCAGGGTCTTTATTGCGGACCGGGCGCATCTCGTGCTCCCCCGGTACATCCGGATCGACCAGGAGCGGGACCAGGCCCGGAAAAAGCCCATCGGCACCACTGGCCGGGGCATCGGCATCACCTATTCCATGAAGAGCGACCGGGAAGGGATCCGTATTGCAGACCTTACCGGGGAGGACAAACTAGAGGAACTGGAAACCGCAGATCGGGACTTCCTTGCCCCTTATCGGGAAAAGCTCTTGGCCATGTCCATTGACCTATCTGCCTACCTGGTCCATCGTAAGAACTCCCAGATCCTCTTTGAAGGCGCTCAAGGGACCCTTTTAGACCTGGATCTAGGGACCTATCCCTATGTTTCAAGCGGTATGTCCTGCGCCGCAGGAGCGGCGGTAGGGGGCTGCGTAGGTCCCCGCGCCCTGGATAAGGTCTTGGGGGTTTTCAAAGCCTACTCGACCCGGGTGGGGAATGGCCCCTTCCCCAGTGAATTCGATGCTGATGGGGAGGACGAACTCTGCCGTTTTGTCCGGGATACGGGCCGAGAATACGGGGTTACCACGGGGAGGCCCCGGCGCTGCGGCTATCTGGACCTGGTGGCCCTGCGCTACGCCTGTCTCACCAACTCCATTGACTCCCTGGTGATGACCCATCTGGATGTGTACGATACCCTCGAGGATATCAAGGCATGTATTGCCTACCGTATCGGGGACCGGATCGTGGAGAGCTTTCCCGCTTCGCTGGAAGCCCTCAATCATGCCAAGCCGGTACTCCGTTCTTTTCCCGGCTGGAAGCAGTCCCTCTCCCATGCCCTGACCTACGAAGAATTCCCCGTAGCAGCCATGGAATACATCGAGTTTATCGAGCGTTTCTGTGAAACTCCCATCGACATCGTCTCGGTAGGCTATGATCGTAAGGAGACCATCATAAGGAAAAGCCCGTGGACGCGCTCATAAGGCTGCGGCTTTTGAGCCTTGGATGTTCCCGAGAACTCCCTATGGTTATAGAGGTATAGCATGGATAAGATACTGATCCTTGATTTTGGGAGCCAGACCACCGCGCTTATCAGCCGGCGTATCCGGGACTTGGCGGTCTATACGGAAATCATCCCCGGGGATGCCTCCCTTACCCCTGAGGTCCTTACCGGGGTCCGGGGCATCATCCTATCCGGTTCCCCGGAATCGGTGTACACCCCGCACGGGGCGATTCCGGATCAGAAGCTCTACACCTGCGGCCTTCCCCTGTTAGGTATCTGCTACGGGCTACAGCGGATGACTTCGGATCTGGGGGGCCTGGTGGAGCCGCTGCCCCGGCGGGAATACGGCGGAGTCACCGTACAGGTAGACCTGCCCAGTGCGGGGCTTCCGGACCAAACCCTGCGGTTTTTCACGGGTTTTGACCACGCCTTACCCCTCTCCAGCATCATTGCAGGATGCCCCGGACCGTCCCGCAGAAACGGTGCTGATACCCGCTTCACCTTTACCGCCTGGATGAGCCACGGGGATACCCTGACCCGGCTTGCGCCGGGTTTCCGGGAGTACGGGAGGAGCAGTACCGGTTTCCCTGCGGTGACGGTCCATGAATCACAGCCCTGGTTCGGACTGCAGTTTCACCCTGAAGTGAGCCACTGCGAGCGGGGCCGGGAACTGCTCGCCGCCTTTGTGTTCGGGATCTGCGGCTGTGCTGCCGAATGGACCATGGAACGCTATTTTGAAAAGTTGAGCCGTTCTCTCGCGGAACAGGTGGGTACGAGTCCGGTGCTGCTCCTCATTTCCGGCGGGGTGGACTCCACCGTAGCCGGCGCGCTGCTGCTCAAGACTCTTGATCCTGAGCAGGTACATCTCATGTACATGGACACTGGACTTATGCGAAAAGATGAGACCCTCACGGTTACCGCAAGCCTCAAAAGGCTGGGCGCCCGGCATCTGCATATCATCCTCTGCGCCGCGGAATTCTTCAGCGCGCTCAAGGGACTAAAAGCAAGCGAAGCCAAGCGCAAGGTTATCGGGGACCTATTCATCCGTATTCAGGAACGGGAAGTATCCCGTTTGGGCCTTCCTGAGCAGTACTTCCTTGCCCAGGGTACCCTGTACACCGATCTTATCGAGAGCGGCAAGGGGATAGGCGCAAAGGCCCATCTCATCAAGAGCCACCACAATGTCGGTAGCCCCTTAGTCGATGCCAAGCGTCAGGCTGGGCGTCTCATTGAGCCGCTGGACAAGCTCTACAAGGACGAGGTGAGAAGTCTTGGCCGTTTTCTTGGGGTGGATGAAGCGGTGATTCGTCGGCATCCCTTCCCTGGCCCTGGTTTGGCGGTTCGTATTCTTGGGGAAGTTACCCGAGAAAAGTGCGATCTACTCCGGGAAGCGGACGCGATATATATAGAGGAATTAAAGCGCCGTCGTTCCCCCGGAGGGGAGTGCAGCCTGTATGACGAGATATGGCAGGCCTTCGCGGTACTGCTCCCCATCCGCTCGGTGGGTGTGGCCGGAGATGTCCGCCAGTACGGTCAAGTGCTTGCACTCCGGGCCGTCACCAGCGCCGATGGCATGAGCGCGGATGTGTATCCCTTTCCCCTGAAGGACCTCTTGGAAATTGCCACCCGCATTACCAATACGGTGAAGGATATAGGCCGGGTTACCTACGATATTTCGTCTAAGCCGCCGGCAACGATTGAGTGGGAGTAGGGAGGCATCTGTAATGGTCCATGGGTACCGCACCATCCTGTGGACCGGCGCATATAAACAAAAGAGTCCGTGAATGACGCGAATGAGGGAATGACCACCGTGCTTAATGCGCAAACATGAGCGGGAACCAGGGGAGCGCGCGGCGTAGACCGGGGCACGGTACGGCTCGCCAGGCTCGGGGAGGAACATACCCCGTAGGGCCGTACCGTTGCGATTACCTCGGTGCTTTAAAAAACGGCGGTGGCGAACACTCCTCCGCAGCACCGCCGAATCTAAAACCTTACAAACCCTTAGCGGGTAAGCCTCGTGATGAGGTCCACTACCTGCTGGCCGGCCTGGGCGCTGGTGACCTGGCCGTAAGCCACATTCTGGGCAATCAGGAAGAAACTGCTGTTCCATTCGGAATCGCCGGGCATGTTCGGATCCCGGGCATAGGCGTGGGCGCCGGCGACGTTCAGGTACGCCGCTATCTTCTGGGCCGCAGGGGTGGTGGCAACGATGTTCCGGCCTTCGGAGTTGACCGGAGTGCCGGGATCCGCGCCCATGATCTGCCACACCCCTGGATCGTTCACCCGGTAACTGATGAACTTGGCGGCGGCTTCGGCGTTCTTCGAATTTTTACTGATAGCCATCATCTGGCTCATCTGGCCCCAGAGGGCTTTGCTCGCGGCAGCGTTGGGGAACTCAATGAGGTCCAGTTCATCATTGGTGGCGTTTTGATAGTTCAGAAGCTGATTCGACCAGATAACGCAGGCCGCCGCCTTCCCCGCGATGAGGGAGGAAGTGGACTCGTTGGTTTCGGCATAATCCGCCGCGGACGCTGCGGGGGGAATCAACTCGGCGCTGCGGTAACCGGCCCAGAGATCGAAGTATTTTTGTGCCTCTGCAGGGGTCAGGTGCGTTTGCTTGCCGTCCCACATGGAGGTTTTGTTCTGGCGACACCAGTACCCGAAAAAGAAAGACTGATCGGAATTGGCGCTGTTATCGGCCAGGGGGTATACCCCCTGGGGGAGTTTCGCCTTCACCGCCCCAAGCCAATCGTTGAACTCGGCCCAGGTCATGGAAACCTTGGGCAGGGGAGCGCCGGCCCTTTCAAGCAGGGACTTGTTGTACAGGATGCTCGGCATATTGGCGGCCAGGGGAAGGGCGTAGAGCACACCGTTCACCGTACCTGCGGCGATGGCCGCAGCGTCAACCTTGGACGTATCAATTACGCCGCTTTTCACATAGGCATCCAGGGGGAGCAGGACGGAACCCACATCATCGCCGACCTGTAAATTAGAAAAATCGCCTCCCAGTTGAATAATATCCGCTGCATTGCCGCCGGCAAACTGGGTCTTGAATTTGTTGAAGTGATCCCCCGTACCAGGAGCAGGCTCTGCCGCAACAATGATACCCGTGCGCTCGGTAAATTTATCGATCGCAAGCTGAGTATTCTTGATGCGGGCTTCCCCGCCCCAGAAGGACCAGCGTACCGCCGCTCCAGAACCGGTAGCAGTCGCTTCAGACTTTGGCTGACCACCACTGGCAAAAATCACTGCACTTGATACCGCAAGCGCAACCAAAACAAACATGCATTTTTTCATGTTTACCTCCAAAAAATATCCTAAAGGGGAACCTACCCCTTGATACCCGTCGTGGCGACTCCCTGCACAAAGTACTTCTGCAGGGAGAAGAAAAGGATAAAACAGGGAATCAGCGACAGCACCGACATAGCGAACATGGAACCCCAGGAGGAGACCCCCGAAGAATCCAGGAAAAGCCGTAAGCCCATAGGTACCGTGTATTTTCCCGGTGAATTGAGATAGAGCATCTGGTTGAAGAAGTCGTCCCAGGTCCACAGGAAGGTAAAAAGCACGGTGGTAATCAGGGCTGGTACGCTCAAGGGTACGATAATTCTCAAGTAAATGCCGAGCTTTCCGCAGCCGTCCATACGGGCCGATTCATCCATATCCTTAGGCAGGCTGCGGATAAACTGGACCAGCAGGAACACAAAGAAGGCGTCCGTGGCAAAGAGCTTGGGCACGATAAACGGCAGGAACGTATTGATCCAGCCGAAAGAACGGAAGATGATGTACCGGGGAATGGTGGTTACGTGTCCGGGCAGCATCATGGTTAGAATCATGACGGCGAACCAGAGGTTCCTTCCCTTAAAACGCAGCCGGGCAAAGGCGTAGGCCGTGAGGGAGCAGAAGATGCTATTCGCCACAATGCACAGGCTGCAAATGATAAACGAATTGATAAAAAACGTACCAAAGGGAACAATGCCGATACCGCTCCAGCCGTTGCGATAATTTTGCAGCGTCCATGTTTTCGGCAAAAGGCTGGGATCGCTGAATATCTGGGAGCCTTCCTTAAATGAAGCCATAATAAGCCAGATGACCGGGTAGAGCATGGCAAAACCCAAGGCAATGATGATAAGATTTGAAATGCCGGATGTAACCAGCCGCTGGGCAAGGGTCTGCTCTTTCATTCTCCGCCTCCGTAGCTTACCAGGGAATTCGAACCCCTAAACGTCAAGACCGTCAACACCGCAATAATGAGCAGCAGTACCCAGGCCATAGCCGCGGCGTACCCCATCTGGGAATGGGCAAAGCCCCGCAAATACAGGTACAGACTGTAGAACATGGTGGAGTCCACCGGGCCGCCGTTGCCCCCTGAGATGATGTATGCCTGGGTAAAGGACTGGAAGGCGCTGATCATCTGCATCACCAGGTTGAAGAAAATAATGGGTGAAAGGCTCGGCAGGGTGATAGCAAAGAACTGCCTGGTCTTTCCCGCGCCGTCCACGCTGGCGGCCTCGTAATATTCATGGGGAATCTGCTTGAGTCCTGCCAGGAAGATGATCATAGGCGAGCCGAACTGCCACACCGCCAGGAGTATCAGCGTATAGATCGCGAAGATGGGGCTTGAAATCCAAGAGGGCGGATTTACGGCGCCTCCGGAGATCATTCTGATGAGGGTATTGATGGCGCCGTCTCCCGCGAAGAGCCTCCGCCACAGTACCGCGATGGCCACTGAACCGCCCAGGAGCGTGGGGATGTAGTATATGGTTCGGTAGAACGGAATGAGCCTGAGCTTTTGGTTCATCAGCATGGCAACCACCAGGGCGAAGGCCAGCTTGAGGGGCACGGAAATGAACACAAAGCGCAGGGTTACAAAAAGAGAATTGAGAAACCGCTCGTCCCGGGGGTATTCGGCGTTACCGGCAAACATGATGAACAAGTTCCGCATCCCTACCCATTTGGGGGGCTGTAAAATATTGTACTCGGTAAACGAAAGATAAAACGAATACAGCATGGGGTATAGGGTAAGCACAAAAAAACCCAAGAGCCAGGGCAACAGAAACAGATAGGATGATACCTGATCTTTGATAACAATAACATTTCTTGTATGCATAGTTCCTCCTGCTTAATTATATGGACAGCGGCTCTCCGCTTATAGCGCACGGCTTGGGATGTGCCGGGCCGTTTGCACGGTAATCCCGCCTCTGCTTTCAGTCACCGCGATAAAAACCGGGCGCTCAAAAGGCGTTTGGTTCGGGGTATGTATCGCCAGATAAAGGTCCCCTTCTTGGCCGTGGAAGAGCATACCGTGACCGCCGTCCGCACTATACAGTGGTTCTTCCGCCTGAACCCAGGGACCGGCGAGGGTCCCGCTCGTTGAACGGGCTGTCCCAATACCGTAGTTTCCCTCTTTGCCAAAAGACGACCAGAGCATAAGCAGGCCGCCGTCCTGAGCGCGGTGCATAAACGGGCCGTCGGTAACGTAAGAACCCGG
>JAISPY010000047.1 GCA_031274565.1 Treponema sp. | reverse complement strand
GGGATAGCCCTGCTCCTGGACCTGCAACCCGGTTGCATCCAGGGGGATTATAACCGACTGAAACAGGTTTTTATCAACCTCCTCTCCAATGGGGTGAAATATACCGACCAGGGAAGCGTTACTATCACCGCCAAGCAGCGGGAAGGTTCCCCCGGGGAAGGAGGGCGCTGGGAAATTACCGTCGCGGATACGGGCATTGGCATCCCCCCAGAGGATCTGCCCCATGTGTTTGAACGGTTTTACCGCTCCGATAAATCCCGGAACCGCCATACCGGGGGCAGCGGCATCGGTCTTACCATAGCCGCCGCCATAGTGAAGGCCCACGGCGGGGGGATCAGCGCGGAAAGCGAACCCTCCGGGGGAAGTGTTTTCCGGGTGCTCCTGTTCAGCCACCAGGGCCGGAGCATATAAACAAAAGAGTCCGCGAATGACGCGAATTAACGCGAATTAGGGAATGACCACAGGGCTTAATTCGCGTAATTCGTGGACAAAAATTGTTATGTATCCTCGCCCTGCACTGCCACAACAGGCAGGATAAACGCATAGAAACGAAAAAGAGGGAAATTTACCACAGACCACACGTCAGACCAAAGGTCTGCAAACACGGACTGTTTGTTCGAAATTTCATCTTCGTCCGTGATGTCTGTGTCGTCCGTGGTTAAATTTTCTTTTTGTATGCACTTTGTTTATCCGTAGTTTCATTATTGACTATGTACTAGGCCGCATCGGCAACCCTTTTAAAATAGAACCCATGGGAGGGGCTTTTTGCGAAGCCCCTCCACTCCTTCGGAAACCCATTACGGTGCGCGGTCTATCCTCCGCCCCAGATGCCTGCAGCGGGTTACGAGGTTTTTTATAGAGAAAACTGCTTTTCAAAGAGCAGGAGCGCCTGTTCTTGAACCTGTTGCACCGCAGCTTCATAATTGCCTTTCAGGGCCTGCATGTGCTGGTTGTAAAAAGCCACGAACTCCGGGTCTTGGAAGGGGTCAAGCTGCACCTGACGGCCCGTACGGCGGGCCAATTCCTCTTCCTTTTTTCGCAATTTCGGCGCGTATTGGCGTTTGATCGCCTCCTCATACTGAGCGACCTCATTGAGGTACTGGGAGACGACCTGGGTAAACTGTTTATACAGCGCGGTAAACCGGGGATCCTCGATGACCGCTTGCAGCCCCTTTCCCACCAGGTCGATCCGCTTCTCATCCTCCCGTGAAGCGGGAAGACCAATTTGCGCGGAAAGCACATCAAAGATACCCTGTTTAAGGCTCCCCTGGACTTCCTTGGGGGCTTTCTTGAGCGCTTCCTTCAGAGACTTGTTAGGATCCCCCAGAAATTCATTGGCCAGCCGTTTTCCCTGCTGTTTTGCCTCAAACTGCTCGATGCCCGCCTTATCGCTTTTTACCGATTCGGTTTTTTCCAGGGCAATTTCTAAGGCGCTTTTTATTCGTCCCATTTTTTTCTATGCTCCTTGTTTTTCCATGCTCTATTCTCTCTCGATCTATCTCGATCGCTATCGCCACTTTTGTTTCAAAAATACCCTAAAAAAGGCATGATTTGCAAGGTATATTGTTGACGGAATAGGTGGTTCTGCATAAAATGAGACGATTTTTGTTTCCGATTCTTTACATGCGTTTTTATATGCAATATTACATGCAGTATTAAAGGAGAACGGTATATGACTACCGAGAGTTGGCACACCTTGTTCGGTATGGCGGGGTATCTGGTGGTGATGATTGCCATTGGCCTGTGGTATGCCCGGAGAAGTAACAGCAATCCGGAAGAATACTTCTTGGGAAAACGAGGGCTTGGGCCTTGGGTGGCGGCCATGAGCGCCGAAGCTTCGGACATGAGCGGCTGGCTGCTCATGGGCTTACCAGGAGTGGCCTATTTTACGGGCAGCGGAGAGGCCTTCTGGACCGCGGTGGGACTTGCGGTGGGCACCTGGATTAACTGGCTGATCGTGGCCAAACGGCTGCGGACCTATTCCCAAGTGGCGAATAACGCGATTACCTTGCCGGATTTTTTCAGCAATCGCTTCCATGACAAGCGGCGGATCTTAATGAGCATTGCGGCGGTCATCATTCTGGTGTTTTTTTCTATATATGCAGGTTCTCAGTTTATTACCTTCGGTAAGCTCTTCGGGTATGTGTTCGGCGCGGACCAGTACTATCCGGTGATGGTGATCCTGGGGGCAGTACTGGTGCTGGCGTATACCCTCTTAGGCGGTTTTTTGGCGGAAAGCATGACCGATCTGATTCAGGGGCTTATGATGTTCTGCGCCATCATCCTGGTCTTGGGGGTAGGCTTCGTGCATGCCGGAGGCTTTGGGAGGATTGCTGAAAACCTGGGGGATTTTCCCCGGTTTCTGGATATCTTCGGCATTGCCGTGCCGGTGGACGCTTCGGGAGCGGCGGTTGCAGGCGTCCAGACCCAAGCGGTGGTCCAAGGAAAGCCGCAGTTTGGACCGGGGGCGGATTATTCCTTCCTCAATATCCTCTCCTGTCTGGCCTGGGGGCTTGGGTACTTCGGTATGCCCCAGGTACTGCTCCGGTTTATGGCTATCAAAAGCACGTCAAAAATCCGGGAATCCCGGATCATCGCGGTGAGTTGGTGTTTCATTTCCCTGGTTGTGGCGGTCTGTATCGGCTTAACCGGCAGGGCGATCTTCCCCGGACTGCTCACCAGCGCGGGAACCGCGGAAACCATATTCCTGCATTTGGCCCGCAATTTCTTTCCCCCGGTGCTGGCAGGACTGGTAATTTCGGGGATCCTGGCGGCTTCTATGAGTTCTTCGGATTCCTACATGCTCATAGCATCCTCGGCTCTGGCCAACGATCTCTTCAAGGGGCTGATCAAAAAAGACGCGGGGGAAGCTCTGGTCATGTGGGTTGCCCGGATCACCATGCTTTTGGTGATGGTATTCGGCGTGGCGGTGGCCCTCTCGGGGAATCAGTCTATTTTCCGGATTGTATCCTACGCATGGGCAGGGCTTGGCGCGGGCTTCGGTCCCCTCATGCTCTTTTCCCTCTTCTGGAAGCGCACCACCCTGCCCGCCGCCATCGCCGGGATGCTCTCCGGAGGCAGTATGGTGATCCTCTGGAAAGAGGTGATAAGCAAAACCCACCCAGCGTTGGGGGTGTACGAACTGCTGCCTGCGTTTATACTTTCCTGTCTGGTCATCTTCGTGGTGAGCCTCCTCACCAAGGCGCCTTCAAAGGGAATTCTCCAAGAATTCGAGACCGCCCGGACCGTAGAATTCTAAGGACCTGCTGGGGGCTTTTTTTTCTAAGGCCCTCTGCTTTTCTTCTATTTTTTCTATAGCATAGGCCCCACCGCGTCCGGATCGTTCCACAGAAACGGCTTGCTCAGTTTTTTCTCTATGAGAAGGCCGCGGGGCAGGAATAAGGAATTATGCAGTGCTATGCGTTTATCCTGGCTGGGGGCAGGCTCCATGGATTTAAGCATACGGAAAAATCCGTGTCGTCCCTGCCGGGCGTTAGTCTGCCCTCAGCCCCTTTTATACGGTTATCCCGGCTGGGGAGCGGGCCTGAGGCTGCTAGTTGATCCCCGACTCGGGGTAGAGTTCCTGGATATGTTCGATGTTGGGGATGGTCTCGAAGAAAATATCCACCACTTCAGGGTCAAACTTGGTGCCTGCTAATTGGCGAATCTCGGTTAACGCCGCTTCTTTGGACCAGGGATCTTTATACACCCGCTTGGAACACAGGGCGTCAAACACATCCGCCACAGCTACGATACGACCGGTTAAGGGAATCTCCTCCCCCTTCTTGCCCAGCAGCTTCCCCCGGTGATCTTTAATCGGCTGCTTGCTGACCGGGTCCAGCCAGCCCGGATAACCTGAGCCGTCCCAATTCTCATGGTGATTCAGGGCCACATCCCGGGCGATGATATCCACCGGAGACTGGGGATCCTCCCCAAACAGTTCCGCTCCGTAGAGGGTATGCCGCTGCATAACATCGTATTCTTCAGGGGTAAACCGAGCAGGTTTCTTGAGAATGAGATCGGAAATAGCCACCTTTCCCACATCATGAAACATGGCCCCGATCTTAAAGTCATCCTTAAATTTCTCTCGTTCCACCTCCGGTACCTTATGATGATAGGCCCAGCGGTCGTATATTTCCACCGCATACCCGGCAACCCGGTTGACATGGGGGCCGGTCTCCTTGGGGTCCCGGAGTTCAGACAACTTGATCATACGGAGGATCATAACCCGCATCATATAGGCCCGATTCAGCACAATCGCCGCGTTGACAGCGAAATGACTCAAGAGCACCTCATCATTTTTGGAAAAAGGCCCCCAATTACCCGCTTCGTTCGTGGCATTGATCATTTGCATGACCCCCAAGAGGTTGCCTTCGCTGGTCTTCAGGGGAACCGTCAAGGTAGAAGTGGTCTTATAACCCGAAATCCTATCATAGGAGGGGGTATACGAATAGGGCGCATCCAAGGGTATATGGTACACATCAGGCACATTTACCAAGGTACCGGTCAAGGCGCAATACCCAGACATGGATTTCTCGTCTATGGGAATCGAAAAGATGGAATAGATAAGCTTCTGTCCTGGAGGTAGTCTCTTTTGCTGGGTATCATTCTGGGCATATTTAATTGCCAGCCGCGGACCGTTTTTACCGTTTTCTTTGACATAAATCGAACCCGCATCCGCATGGACCACCTTCCGGGCTTCCAGGAGGATCCGCTCAAGTAACAGATCAAAGTCTTGAATCTGATTCATTTCAAAGTCAAGCCGAAACAGGAATTCCAGGTTAGTTATTCCTTCTATCATGAGACTCCTCCACAGGGACGCATCGGTCAGAGGCCATACTCAGTCTTTACGGCCCGTACATTTGATAATATGATACCCAAACGAGGTCTGTACCACATCCCCTACCGAACCCGGAGAAAGCCGCTTAACCGCAGATTCAAAGGGGGCAACCATCTTTCCCGGTCCAAACCAGCCCAGATCGCCTCCCGAAGATTTGGAGGGACAGGTAGAATATTCCCGAGCAAGGGCTTCAAAGGAAGCCCCTTGTTTGACCCTCCGTAACAGATCTTCCGCTAATTTTCTATCCTTCACCAAAATATGGCTTGCACGCCATTCCATAGGCATCTCCGCACCTAATACTCCCCAAAAACTAATACGTTACAGAACAGTACCAGCCCTCAAAACGGACCGCGCTCAAGCGGCGAAGGTCTTCGGTATCCCGCAGATACACGGGCCTTCGCCGGTTCCTGGGGGCCTAGTCTCCTTCCTTGATAATCTCGATCTTAATGCCTTCACTTTGATTCGGTTCATCCTTAGGCGGAATGCTTACCTTGAGGATACCGTTTTTATAGAGGGCTTTTACGTTTTCCTGGGCATACTTATCCAGCGGTACATAGTACTTTTGCTTCTCGATGTCTTTAAGCTTAAGGCGGCGCTTGAAATACCTGAGGTTGTCCTCCCCCGGGGCTTCCAACGCTTCGGAGTAGGGTTCCCCGATTTTTGCGGAAAAGACCATGTAATCCCCCTGGAACGAAAGATGGATATCCTTTTCATCGAATCCGGCCAGGGCGAACTCGAAGATCATACTCCGATCCCCAGTCATGTAGACATTCATGGGCGGATAGGAATAATTCGGGTAATAATCGACATTTTCGTCAAAAGGTCCCTTGGCTCCAAAGGGACTCCGGGATCCAAACCGCGGATCGTAGTGATCAAAGTTGCGATGCAATTCATCACTGAAAGTCTGGGCAGCTTCGAATATTTCATCAAATATGGTACCCATATCTATGTATCCTTTGCCTTTCATAGTAGGCTCCTTTGCACCCGGTATAGGCGCTTACCGGCCCTCAGGCCCGGTTAAATTGACCCTCTCAAGAGCGGTCTTGACAATTTCCTAATCTATAATATAGACGTATCCCCCGATAGAGGCAAGCGTACCGGCTCAGGCGCTAAGACCCGGGCCACGTGGAATGTCGTTTCCGTAGGACACCCTTTACGGATGTGGTAGGTGAGATAGGCCAGGGCAAAAAGCCCCAGCGCCCCTCCCGCAGCCCGAGCAGGATCCCCTGCACCGGGAGCCAGGAGGCCCGTGAGCATGAATCCTCCCAAGAAACCCAGCGCCGGGGGAAGCAAAGCCGCGAGCGCTTGTCCTATCAGCATAACCTGAGCAGCCTCGATTTCCACCATTTGGCCTATCTTCAAGGGAAGCCTGCGGGAATTGTGCGCCGTAAAAAGTCGCGCCTGCGGGTTACACTCCGGCCGCATACAGCCGAAACAGGTTGCTCCCTGATGTATGGTAACGGTAGTGCCTGCTATGGCATGAATCCTACCGGTCATGGTCTGCCCAAGCGGTTTCTTCCCGCGCCTCTTTCAGGGGCATATCCGGAACCGGATACCGGATCCGTTCTATGGAGCAGGCCTTCCCCGCAGCGTCCAGTTCAATCAAGACCCCCTGCAGTTCAGGTTTATCCACCGCCTCCCTGGTCCATTCAGGAATACCGGTGCGATATTCCTGGATCCGCTTTTCTATATTGACCCCGCCCACCGAATCCGCGCTGCCGGTACGGCCCGCATCGGTAATGACGGCGGTTCCCCCGGGCAGTATCCGCTCATCCGCAGTCTGTACCCGGTTATGAGAACCGATCACCGCAGAACAATGCCCTGCGGCTAACATAAAAAGGACGCCCTTTTCCGCAGTGGCTTCCGCGTGAAAATCAATGATGCTATAGGGGGTTTCCTGCCGGAACCGTTCCAGCAATACCGGGAGCAGGGAAAAAGGATTATTCCCGTGCAGCCGCTGGAATCCACTTTGTCCCAACAATACCCCTACCGCAATTTTAGGGTCCGAGGGCTTGGTTCCGGTCTTGAAAATCCGGGATCCGATCCCCGGGGCCTCCCGGTTGAGGTTGTCGGGCCTAAGCACATAGGGCAGCTTAGCAAGCTGTTCCACCAGGTCCTTTTTGTAAAAACAACATTCCCCGGTGGTAAGCACCTGGGCTCCCAGCTTGTGAATATACCCCGCATGGTTTCTGCCGAGACCGTTCCCGCCGGTAACCCCGTCCGCCCCGGCAATCACAAAATCAACCTCCTTCTGCTGCTTGAGATCCGCTAAACCCTTCTTGAAGGCGTATACGCCGGTCCTCCCGACTATTTCCGCCACATAGAGAACCTTCATTAAAAAAACCTCTTAAAAAACCCTCATACGAATGCTTGATATCCCTGGTTTACGAACAGCCCCGAAAGGATCCGTTCAAATTCCGCGGCTGCCCGGTAATCCTCCAATTCCCGGCAGGTATCCCGCAGGTTATACAAAGCTTCATAGTACAGAGGGGCCAAACTGACGGCCTCTTCAAAACAGTGCCGAGCTTCTTCATAGCTGCCTTCGGTAAAGTACAACACTCCCAGGTTATTCCAGGTCTTGGGGGTGCCTTCATTCCGCTCCAATGCCGAATGATAGCAGGTTTCCGACAGATCGAACCGTTCAAGTTCATAATAGATCAGACCCATCGCGTCCCATGCTTCGGCCAAGGTGTCCTCTATATAAACCGCCCGCTCAAAACTATGTAATGCATCCTCATAGTCTCCGGTTCGCTGCTGGGCAATACCCAAATTCAGCCACAATAACGGATTTTCCGGTTCCATGATCAGGGCCTTACGAAAAAGGGAGATAGCCTCGTTAGGTCGATTCGCTTCAGTTAAAGCAATACCCGAATCATTCAAAAATGCCGCTGTTTCCATGATACCCCCTCTGCTAACTATACTCAATTATAGAGAAGCGTACAAGTCAAAGCGCCGGGATAAACTTTTTGTAACCCCTCAGGTAGGGGCGATATTGCATATCTTCTTCTTGTGCTCAAGTGCTTGAGGACCCAGAGGGTCCTTCACCAAGGGGCTCCGCGTCATGAGGGCTGCCTGGGGTTTTTAGCCGCCTCCAGCGCAGCTACCCCTTTGCAGCCGCCGCACCATAGACCCTCCGGCCCTAATCGGGGCGCCAGGAAAGGCCCGCGCCTATGGCAGTGGTGTATTCCGCATCCTGGGGATACTCAAAGGCCACCGCATACATCCCGGTGATAGTGGACAAGATCTGTTTGCCCATGGAATTCTTACTTCCGTTTCCAGTAACAATGACCCGGTCAAGGTTTTTACTCTTGGCCGCGAATACCGAAATCATCCCAATTACCTGATACACCAGATTCAGGATCCCCATAGCCAGGTCCTCATGCCGGGCGGTATCCAGCATCTTGCCAAAGTTGGAGGCAGTGGCCTCCCGGTTCAGAAAACTTATATCCGTCTCCATGATGTCTTCCAGGAGAAGGTCTACCTGATTCAGGTTCCCGGATTTCGCCAATTCCATGATGCCGTTGAAGTTTGAGGTCAGCAGCAGCTTCTTTGCCAGTCCCAGGATTGTACCGCCGCCCACCCCGGAACCGCCCAGATGGGTAATCCGATCCTGCTTCGCCTCGATGATCGCGGTTCCAGTACCGATGTTGGTGATGATGATATTATCTTGCTTCGAAAGAAACATGCCGCCAATGCCTATGGCGGTGATTTCATCAATGTGCGCAGTGGGTATGCCGAACAGGTCGTTCTTTATCTTGCTTGCCCCAGCGCCGGTGATCATGATCCCTTCGACGTCCCGCATGGTAATATCATTTTCTACCATCATCTTCCCCAAGGCCCCGGCGGCAGAGGTTACCGCGTCTACCGCCTTGGTCTTGATCTTCCGCGTCATGCTATGGTCTTCGATGGATACCGCCTTGGTGATGGTACTACCGATGTCTATACCGATGATCATGGGTGCTCTCATCCTTTACCAGACGGGACAGATAACTGTTTTACGCCCCGGTCAGCGCGCCTTGATGATATAGCCTGCCTTGCGGTCCGCAGGTTTAGGCGGGTCCCCTGCGGCATAGCCTAGGATGCAGAAACCAACCCCCACATAGTGCTCCGAAAGCCCCCATTTTTTGAGCAATCCCTTCCCTTCCTCAAACTCAAACACCTGCTTTGCCCGGTGAATCCAGCAGGAACCTACGCCGATAGCGGACGCCGCCAGCATAAGATTACCTATGACCAGACTTCCGTCTTCCAGGGGCGTGGGTTTGGTTTGATCCACCAGCACTGCCAACACCGTGGGAGCGCCATAGAAGGGCTTAGCCTGCGGGTTATTGAGCACCCGGGCATTCAAGCCTTCAAGCTCGCTTATCAGGGCCTTATCCTGCACGACTACGATTACCGCGGATTGCGCCCCGGCGCCGCTGGCAGCCCAGGTACCCGCTTCCAGTATCGCATCCAATTCCTCGTCCTTGATCTGCTCCGGTTTATATGCCCGGATGCTCCGCCTATTTTTCAGATCTTCCAGGGTACTTTGCATAGTACGCCTCCCTGTTTAATATGAATGATGATGGGTTTAGGATAGTACAAAACTGCGGCAATGGCAATACTGGATTGGGGAACCTGGAGGAACGTTTCCCGGTATAGACGCCCCCTTCTGGTCAAGGATCTTTTCAGTATGAAAAGAAGACCCCGGCGATAGCACCGCGTCCGCAGGGGCTTAGGGGGGCGGCGTCCTAAGTCACCCGTGACGATGCGGACCGTATAAAATATGTAAACAATACTGCGAGCTACTTGTATATTTTTTTGAAAACTGGTATATTCTTTCATAATGTCAAGCCCTGAAGAGGATGTTTCAACCGCTCGAGCCTGTTTTTTTAAAAAACGGGAGTGTTTGACCTGCTTATTGAGAAAGAGCATGGAGTAGAGGCAGCTCATGTTTTCTTGAGTATCGAGCTTATAATAGGGAGTAATCTAACCCCGTATGCGGTTCGTGTATAACCAGAATCTTTATTCACCGACTAGGATTAGATGGTTTTTGAATACCTAGCTCTCGCTCCCTGAGTAGGTGATGATTAACGTAAATACAAGGCTCTGTAGATACTTTGATAAAGAAGGTGTTTAGTATGAAAAGTTTGAAGACCACATTTCTTATGGTATTTGCTACCTTCAGCATCGTCATTGCATTCGGTGTGGGTATGGTGTTCTACAGTCAGTATAGGGCGTATATTAAAAACACCTATGAA
>JAISPY010000211.1 GCA_031274565.1 Treponema sp. | reverse complement strand
GTAATGATGCATCCACTCACCGTATTACATTTGGATCTTCGTGCGCCCCTTTACTACCGCAAAGATGAAGCCCTAAGCCCCTTTGCAGGCAGGGGATTACCGGAAGAAAGCATCTTCTGTTTTGACCTCCCCCTGGCCCAGTACCTGAGCATTGAACCGGACGAAGCGCACTACCTGGGGGACCTCCTCTTTGGAGGCGCACCTGAGCCTGAGCCGGTACCGGAACGGTTTGAGCTGCCCCAGGGAACCTATATGTTCGCGCAAGTCCAAGAACTGCTCGATCGGGAAGCCTGTATTTGGATGGCAACCGAGGTACAAAAGGAAGGACTGTGGCAACGGCTACGGCTGGAGAAGCGATTCTATCTCCGGTATCTCCTGGAACACGGGAAACGGGTTACCCAGGTTTTCAGACCCTATACTCCAGGAGCCTAAACGCCGGAAAACCTTTGGGCGAAGCTGCCGCGATCTGTAGGCATGTCGGGTAGAACCAATAACAGTTCGTATCAGGCTGGAGGGGACGCTCAGCATCTGCTCTATAGTAAAACCGTATTTGCCATTGGTACCGGGGTGATTAAAAATGCTTCAATCCAGGTGGTTTCTTAAAGGTTGAACGTAACCGCGGTTACCCTGCTTACCCCATGCTCAGGATAAACCTATAGGATTTGCTAATTTTTTACTGGATACGGAATTCTTAGGACCCGTGCACGAATAAAATGCAAGGCATTTTATTCTAACTGCTTATCCTGTAAGGAAATACGAGTTGCTATGCGTTTATCCTGACCCATGCTTGACAAGAGCGTACATTCTATGTTCTTATAAAACCGTGACTTTATGTATAGTATAGAAGCCTATGAAACGCCGGTAGGTTACTATGCTGAATCTGATACTGTGATCTGATACTTGAAAGTTATCCCGTTTTAAGGTCGTTTCCCTTGCATACACCCACCGTCCGCTGATGGAGGGATGTATACGGAAGCGGAGGCACGGGCAGAGTACTGAGGTAAGGAGCAAGCGTATCATGAAACTCAAAAAGAAACTTCCACTTATTTTTATGGGTATTTCGATCATCCCCTTTGCGGTGGGGATGCTTTTCATGTTGGTGCGGTCAGGCCGTACTATCGAGGAATATGCCTTGGGGTTTCTGGAAGAATATGCCCATACCCGCGCGGGGGATATAAGCAGCTTGTTTGCCGAAAAGATCGGGTTTGTCCAATCCTACGCCTTGTACCCGGAGGTCCGGGCCATGGATTGGCCCCGGGTTACCGAAGCGCTGGAAGCATCCTTAGACAAACTGATTGCGGTAGACTCCATCGAGACCTATATGCTGGTCAGGCCCGACGGCGCGTATTACCGGTCGGACAATGCGGGGAATCCTGCCCTGGGAGGCCTGGTGAGCGCGGATAATACCGACCCCCAATCCGCGCCCACCCTCTTGACCAGCCGGGACTATTTTCAGGCCCTGGTTACGCAGAATCCCCAGGGGGCGTATAAGACCTTCACCGCTAATCCTAATCTTTCCCGGTCCACCGGGGAAAAGCAGATCATCTTGGCCGCGGCGATCCAGACTCCGGAAGGGGCAAACGGGGGACTTCTTGCCCTGCTCTTGAAGACCGCAGCCCTTCAGGACCTCATGGATAGGATCACCGCTGATATTTACGCCGACTTTGGCAATCAGGCAAGCCTCTTCCTGATCTCCCATTCCGGGATGCTGATCGCGATCCGGGAATACGATCCGGACCGCGCACGGTACGTGGAAAAAGCCCTGAATGTTAATACCGATCTGTTCATAACGGATCTCCCCCCGGCGGCAGCCGAAGCCATAAAAAGCCTCCAGCAGAGCAAAGCGCCGTATACCCTGTTTACCGGGGAACAGCAGAAACGTTTTTTCATGGCCCAAGCTCCGGTTCAGGGTACGGACTATGAAATCATGGTAAGCGTCCCCCAAGGGCGGCTCTTTGCTACCCGCTACCAGATGCAGATCGTTGCCCTCTGTTTCCTGCTGGGAATCATCCTCGTTCTCTTGGTCCTCCTCTTCATCTTTAACAAGCGGATCGTTACGCCCATCATCAAGACCGCGGATACCATCCATGATATATCCGACGGTTCCGGGGACTTAACCCAGCGGATGACCGTATCTGGGGATGATGAACTTGCCGATATGGGGAGCTATCTTAATACCTTCATGCAAACCCTCCAGCGCCTCATCGTCGGTATTAAGGGCCAGGAGACCCAGGTTGACCGGATTTCCAAAGAACTCAAGGAGCACTCTGAAGCCATAGCCGGGGAAGTACGGGCCATCATCACCAATATAAACCATCTGAACACCCAGACCGATACTCAGGAGGCCGTGGTAGGAGCGACCACAGACGTAGTCCGGCGGATTACCGGGAGCATTGATGCCCTTTCCCAGAAAATCGAATCCCAGACCGCGAGTATTACCGAATCTTCCACGGCAATGAACCAAATGGTCGCGAATATCGAGTCCATTTCAAAAAACTCAGGACAGACCCGCGCCTTGTTTAGCGTCCTTATCAAAGCCGCCGAGAAGGGCAAGAGCGACATGAGCCAGGTCAACGCCCTGGTACAAACCATGGAGCGCCAATCCTCCCGGCTGCTTGAGGCGAATAAGGCGGTCCATACCATTGCTTTCCAAACCAACCTCTTGGCCATGAACGCGGCAATCGAGGCGGCCCGGGCGGGAACCGCGGGAGCGGGCTTTGCGGTAGTGGCCGGGGAAATCAGAACCCTCGCGGAGAACGCCGCGGTCCAATCCAAGGCGATCAAAGAGGACCTGAAACAGAGCCTTTCCACCATTAACGGGATCGTGGACGCGGCGGCGGAGACCGACCAGACCTTCAGCAGGATCACCCAGCACATTACCCAGGCCAACGCCGCGGTAGAGGAGATTGCCCAGGCCATGCAGGAACAGGCCCTAGGAAGCCGTCAGGTCTTGGAGGCCCTGGAGGTGATTCAGAACAGTACGGTGCGGATCCAGGATGAAGCGGGGGAGGTGCAGCGCGATTCCGATCAGATACTCAAGGCTATGGGGGATATGGAAGCGGCTTCCCGGCAGGTACAGCAGAGCACCCAAGAGATCGCCCGGTTTACCGGCCATATCGATACGACAGTTGCGGCGATTACCGGGACATCCCGTGAGAATTCCCGGATGGTAGAAGAACTCCAGAGCGCCACCGCCCAGTTTAAGGTCTAGGAGTTTTTTCCCTTCCATGAGCGGTACAAGTAGCGGCGTCTATGCGAACGGGTAAGGGGATAGGGGATCAAGCCCAATCCCGGAGTAGTGCAAGCCCCTTTTCCTCAAGGCGTATTGCCCCAGCGAGCGTACCTTCTCTCATCTCAGTGCGGCCGGTCCTTATGAAAAAATAGAAATAAAAAAGATAGAAAAGAATCTAAAGGAGTAGGTATGATACAAGTGGCTGCCCGGCAACGTTATGACATCGACGGCCTGATTAGCGAGATTGCCCAACCTGAGGTGAAGGTGGTGATCTTTTTCTTTTCAGTAGAATATGAACGGTTTGAACCGCACAAAGCGATCAAGCGAGCTTTCCCGCAGGCGGTGTGTATTGCCGCGTCCATGATTGGAGGCGGGGCTCCTTCCGGGACCGTGGCAAAAGGCATGGTGGCCATGTCCTTGGGCGCGGATGCGGTGGAGGAGGTTTTTGCCAGCTTCAAGGAAGGGGTAAAAGCCGCGCCGGAGCGTGCCGCCCGGCAAGGCATTGAAGAACTCAAGCGGAAGCTGGGGTACCGGAACATAGACCCGGATACCTACTTGGGTATCGTCCTCTTTGACGGGCTGTGCGTCGGCGATGCTATCATGCAGGAGTTGACCCTGGAAGAGCGTCTGAATCTGCCCTTTGTGGGAGGCAGTGCTGCGGATGAGATGACCATGACCAGGACCCTCGTCGGGCTTGATGACCAGCTTTCCGCTGACGGCCTGGCGCTGCTGGTTATGAAGATGAAGATACCCTTTTATTGCAACCACTATGTGCATTATATGCCGACGAATACTTCCATGATGGTAACAAGAGCTGAATCGAAGAAGCGGATTATCTGGGAATTCAACGGAGAGCCTGCGGCGCCATATTATGCAAAACTGGTGGGCGCAGAGCGTATTGATCGGCTTGACCAGAGGGTTTTTGCAAGAAATCCCCTGGGGGTGGTTTCCGGAGACTCGGTCTTCTGCCGCAGCATAGCCGACGTCGTGGAGGGAACAGGACTGTACTGCTTTGCAAGAATAGAAGCGGGTACTACCCTGCACCTTTTGAAGCAGGGAGATATCATTGCGGACGCGCGGAACACCCTGCAGGATGCGGAATCCTATACGCCCCATCTGCAGGGGGCGATCTTGTTTAACTGTATGACCAGGATGCTGGAGATGCAAGAGCTCAAGCAGCTCGACGCCTTCTGGTCGGTATTCAAGGGTATCCCGTTTATCGGGTCTAATACCTATGGTGAAGAGTTATTTATCCACCATAATCAAACCTTGACCGCGGTCTTTTTTGGAGGCGCCCGATGAACGGACAATCGGGTTTCAAGGCCGCCCTGCCGCCAGAGGTTCAAGATGCTACGGTTCACGAGAAGGGCCAGGGCTTTGCCTTACCGATGAAACGGACCCTGCATTACATAAACAGCAAATTTAAAGCCCTGATGTTTGAAGTGATTTCCCGCTCTGAACTGCTCAATGTAACCATTGAGTACCTCAACGATACGGTTATCCGGGTTTCAGCGGTGATGCAGCGGGTTACGGTTTCCTTTCAAGCCAGTACCAAGGCGTTCATCAGTACCTTCAAAGACAGCGCCCAGTATATCGGTACCATAGACACGGGTTTCAAGCAGATCGACGGAGGGTTTCGGGAATCCTTCCGCATTACCGATGAATTACAGGGCATTGCCAAAGAAGCAGGGGAGAACCTGGCGGTTATCCATAATATCACGGAGATTACCAATGTTCTGGCCCTGAATGCGTCCATTGAGGCGGCCCGGGCAGGAACCGTGGGCAAGGGTTTTGCGGTGGTGGCTTCCGAAATTCGTAAGCATGCGATAACCACCAAAGATGCGGTCGGGGCTATTGCGCATAATATCGAGGGGCTTATCAAAAGGATAAACCGCTTGGCGTTAGAGATGAACCGCATGAAGGGGGAAGTGGAACAGGGGAAACAGATGATTGAGAAACTGGTGGCCCTCAACAGCGCTGAGCATACCCTGATCGATTCGGTGACGACGGATATGGCCTCCCTGGATGAGACCTTTAAGGAGTATGACCACATCAAGGAAACCCTGCATACCATGATAATCCAATCCAATCTTTCCAAAGGGGAGATCGCGAAGATAC
>JAISPY010000257.1 GCA_031274565.1 Treponema sp. | reverse complement strand
TGTTACGGCAAAAATCATGGGCCAGCTCCCCCTAAGAATTGCTGAATTACTCCGCAACCATATTGACCTACTAGAGCGCTTCTTCGTATGATACATACTTAATATCGCAGTAAGGAGCTGTTCCAATGAAACGGACGTATCAACCCAGTAAAGTGAAGCGCAACCGGAAATTCGGGTTCCGGGCCCGGATGAAAACCCGGGGAGGCAGGCTTATCTTAAAACGGCGGCGGGCAAAAGGCCGGCTTAAATTGAGTGTTTCTGACGAGAAAAAGCCCTATTAAAGGGGGTGCATTTGCGGCAGCAACGGTCCCTTCCTCGGGGAGCGGGTCTTTCCCGGGAGCAGGGGCAGGTATCGTTTCGGTTTCGACGGACAGAACGCTTAAAGGGAAGGCGTGAGATTCGGGAAGTATTTAGCAGGGGTAAAGGTGTTACGTGTTCCGGAGCGAAGTTGTTTGTATTACATAATGGTTTGTCCCATAACCGGATTGCCTTTACCTTTTCCCGTAAATTTGGAACCGCGGTGGAACGGAATCGTGCTCGGAGGCTTGGCCGGGAAGCATACCGGCATATAGGTTACGCCCTCAAGCCGGGGTATGATGTGGTGCTCCTGGTGTATCCGGGTAACGATACCTTTGCGGCCCGGATGGACCAGGTGAAGCGTTTGTGCGCTCAAGCGGGTTTACTCGAAAGTAATGGAGCATAGGAATGGCCCTGGTACGGAAGCTGGCGCTGCGGGGAATCCGCTTGTATCAGCAGGCGGTTTCCCCCTATTTCCCCCCGTGTTGCCGGTATGTTCCAAGCTGTTCCGCCTATGCCTATGAAGCGGTTCGGAAATATGGTATACCCCGGGGTTTGGTGTTGGGCCTTAAACGGGTCCTGCGTTGCCATCCTCTGTGTCCGGGGGGGTATGATCCGGTACCCTAAGCGGCTTTCGGTCGAGATAGGCATAACGGTTAAAAAAAGTACGCTCGTAAAAAGTACTTGAGGAGTTGCATGGAAAAGCGAACATTGCTGGCAGTGGTGCTTTCGGTTTTGGTTATATCCGGTTATTATGTTGTACAGGGTATCTTTTTCCCGCCTACCCCGGTGGTGGCGGGTTCCTCGGCGGAGCCACGTGCTGGGAGGAGCCAGGAAGCGCCGGTTCCGGCGACGGCAAGTGGGGTTGCCGAAGCGCCAGCGGAGGCAGGCCCGGTTGCGGAGGAGCGGGTAAGCATCGAGACGGATCTCCTGGAGGTAACCTTCACCAATATCGGTGGGGATGTGGTTTCCTATAAGCTCAAGGAACATACTGAACGGGGCGCTCCGGTGGAGATGATCCTGTCAGGGGAAAAGGAATCCCACGGCTTTACCCTGGCCTTTGGGGATAGGGCGGATCAACCGATCCGTTCTTTGTTTACGGTACAGCAGTTGTCTGACTATACAGTGGCCTTTTACCGGGATTTTACGTTGCGGACCAATGCGGAGGGGGTGGAAGAACGCTTTCGCTTGACCAAAACCTACACCTTTAAGCCTCATGAATACATGTTCGAGCTGACCATCCGTTTGGACGGGGGATATACAACCCCGTCGTTTAATTTTGCCGGAGCCGCCTATACCCTGGCCTTTGGTCCGCAGATCGGTCCTCAATTTGAAAAATTGGACCAGCGGTATGAGTATCGGCACTATTATACCTATACCAACGGCAAACAGAAGCAGGAAAAGGTAAGCGATGCTGCGCCGCTCAAAATTATGAACCGTCCAATCTGGGCGGCTATCGCGGGGAAATACTTTGTCTTCATCGCCGTGCCTTATATTAACCAGTATGATCTGGAATTTTCCACGCAGCCTGAACCGGGTATTCCCAGCGCGTCCCGGCTCTCGGTGGTCCGGTTCCCGGTGAACGGGTCCCGCACGGAGGATACCTACCGGTTTTACCTCGGCCCCAAGAACCAGGAATCCCTAGCGGTGTATAATAATGGAGACAATGGCTTCAATCTTCGGGATATGCATCTCATCAAGGTGGCCAATACCAGCGGGTTCCTGGCGCCCCTGGAAACGGTGCTCAAGTGGATTTTGACCTTTTTCTACCGGATCGTGCCGAACTATGGGGTGGCGATTCTGTTTCTTACCCTCCTGGTGAAGATTGTCTTATTCCCCCTCACCAAGAAAGGCTCTGAAGCGACCCTCAGGATGCAGGCCTTGTCCCCCAAGGTCCGGGATATTCAGACCAAATACAAGGACAATCCTACCAAGATGAACGCGGAAATGGCGGAATTGTACAAAAAGGAGGGCTACAACCCTCTTTCAGGCTGTCTTCCCATGCTCCTGCAACTGCCGATTTTCATTGCCATGTACAATCTTTTTAACAACCACTTCGACCTTCGGGGCGCGCTGTTTATTCCCGGATGGATTCCCGACCTGTCGCTCCCTGAATCGGTCTTTACCTTTGCCCCCTTTCGGCTGCCCCTGCTGGGGTGGAGCGATATCCGGCTCTTGCCCTTTATCTATGTAGGTTCCCAACTGCTCTACGGTAAGATAACCCAGACCCCGGATCAGCAGGGCAATGCCCAGATGAAGATGATGCTCTACATCATGCCCATTGTCTTCTTCTTTATTCTCTACGATGTGCCTTCGGGCTTACTTTTGTACTGGATCGCCTCCAATTTGTTGTCCTTGGTGCAGCAGGTGGCGCTCAATAAGTATCTGGCCAAGAAGCGGGCAAGCATGGCCTTGGCCCAGCCTGAACCGGTGATTGCGCCGAAAAAGAAAAAGAAGCGCTCAGGAAAGTTTAGTCGGACCTGAGGCATGGGGCTTACGTTTTTGGACGGGGGTAAAAATCCCGGTTGTTTTGTACCCCCACCAGAGAGCACAGAACCCGTGGGGTATGTGCTCGCTGGGTAAGAAGACCGCTAAAAACATTGGTTTTTAGCGGTTCCCTTTTAAAAATTCTTTCACGAGGAGTATCTATATGGTATATGAATTTGAAGGCCGTACCGAAAAAGAGGCAATCGATCGGGCGGCGGAGGCGCTCGGTCTAGGCAAGGATGATTTTGATGTGGAAATCCTTGAGGCCCAGCGTTCAGGTCTGTTCAAGAAAGGGCATGTTAAAATTAAGGTTCACCTAAACCGGCCCGCTCTCGTATCCCCCGAACATACCGGGGAGGCGGATAAACCCCGATCCGCTCCGGAAGGCCCGCATAGTCAAACCGCCTTTGACGAGCCCCAAGCCCAAAACGATTTTGAACAAAAGCTGATCGATTTTATAGAAGGCATGGTCCGGCGGATGGGTTATGAGGGAACCGTATCGGTCCTGTTCCGGGAGGAACGCAAGATCGGATTCAAGATCGATTCGGACTATTCTTCTATCTTGATAGGGAAAAAGGGGAAAAACCTGGATGCCCTCCAGCTCTTGACCAATATTTACGCGGGAAGACAGGGCCGGGAGGATATACGGGTGATCTTGGATACGGAGAATTACCGGATCCGCCGGGAGGAGTCCTTGGTTCGCCTGGCCTATACCGTGGCCGACCGGGTACGGGAGAATCGCGGCTCGGTACTCCTGGAACCCATGAACCCCTTTGACCGCCGTCTCATCCACACCACCTTGAACGATATCGCGGATGTGGAAACCAAGAGTGAAGGGGATGGACTGTACAAACAGGTGCGGGTATATTACCGGGGCGGTTCACGGTGATTTTTTCTTCTTTCCGCAGGGGTTTGCGGATCAAACCGTGGTATCGCAGGTACGGTCTGGCAAACGTCCTGGTAACCCATACAGGAGCGATACCGCGATGATCACCGTCCATTCCGGGCTGGTACGGCTGCGGGGAGGGGTCCCGCAGCTTGAGCCGGCCGCAGCGCTAAAGCCCGGCTGGGGGACCTTGGCCTACCAGATCCTCGATGCCCATAATCAGGCCGCTCCCGATGCCGGGACCTATCAGATACGCTTTGACCGGCTCATTTCCCATGATATTACCTATGTGGGTATTATTCAGACCGCCCGGGCGAGTGGGATGCAGCGTTTTCCCGTGCCCTACGGCTTAACTAATTGTCACAACAGCCTCTGCGCGGTGGGAGGCACCATCAACGAGGACGATCACGTCTTCGGCCTTTCCGCGGCAAAGAAATACGGCGGCATCTATGTGCCTGCTAACCTGGCGGTGTTACACCAATATGCCCGGGAAATGCTGTGTACCAGCGGCGGGATGATCCTCGGCTCCGACAGTCATACCCGGTATGGGCCGCTCGGGGTCATGGGCATCGGTGAGGGTGGTCCTGAGCTGGTCAAACAGCTTTTAGCTAACACCTATGACATCCCGCTCCCGGAGGTGGTCCTGGTGTACCTCATAAACCAGCCGAAACCCGGGGTGGGGCCCCAGGATGTAGCCATTGCCCTCTGCGGGGCTGTGTATGACCAAGGGGTGGCGCAGAATCGGATCCTTGAGTTTGCAGGTCCCGGCCTCTCCGTGCTCCCCATAGATTTTCGCCTCAGCCTCGATGTGATGAGCACCGAAACCGGGTGTCTTTCCTCGATCTGGCAGACCGATAAGGCAGTGCGGGAGTATTACCGCTGGCATGGCCGGGAGGAAGCCTATGCCCCCCTTGCCCCGGCGGAGGGCGCGGTGTATCACCGGATGATCACCATTGACCTTGCCCAGGTAGAGCCGATGATCGCCATGCCCTTCCACCCCTCCAATGCCTATACCATCCGGGAGATGAACGAAAACCCCGGGGATATCCTGCGGGCCATTGAACAAGAAGGGCTGCAGCAATGTGGAATCCCCCTCCATCTGACCGATAAGGTGCGGTGGGGGCGGGTCGTAACCGATCAGGGCGTTATTGCGGGCTGCGCCGGGGGGATCTATGACAATATCCGGGAAGCCGGCAGGATTCTTGCAGGGGCATCCATTGGAAACGGGTATTTCTCCCTGTCCATCTATCCCGCCAGTATGCCTATGGCTATGCAGTTGATGGACGCGGGTATTCAGCAAGGGCTGATAGCAGCGGGGGCGGTGTTCAAGCCCTGTTTCTGCGGTCCCTGTTTCGGCGCGGGGGATGTGCCGGCCCATAACTGCCTTTCGATCCGGCATACCACCCGCAATTTCCCGAACCGGGAAGGCTCCCGGCCCGGGGATGGGCAGCTTGCGGCGGTTGCCCTCATGGACGCCCGTTCCATTGCCGCCACCGCCCGGAACCAGGGCTTGCTCACCGCAGCCACAGAGCTTGACTATGTCCTGGAGGATGAACCGATTCCGCCCTTTAATGGGGGTATCTATGCCAAGCGGGTCTACCAGGGCTTTGGCAAGCCTGAACCGGATACGGCCCTACGGTTCGGGCCTAACATTGGGGATTGGCCCGTGTTTGATCCCCTGGGGGAACACCTGCTCCTGCGGCTTGCCAGCGTGATCCACGATTCGGTTACCACTACCGATGAGCTTATCCCTTCAGGAGAGACCTCCAGCTATCGGTCTAATCCCCTCAAACTGGCAAGCTTCACCCTTTCCCGGCGGGATCCCCAATACGTGGAACGCGCCCGGGCGACCCATATGGTGGAAGCGCAGCGCCAAGCCGGGAACCTACCCCCTGAGGTAGACGCCATCCTCCTGCAGTTCGGCGTAACCGCCATGGAGTGCCTGCAGATAGGTTCGGTGATCTTTGCCCGGAAACCAGGAGACGGTTCCGCCCGGGAGCAGGCCGCCTCCTGCCAGCGGGTCTTGGGGGGTATTGCTAACATCGCCTATGGATACGCT
>JAISPY010000242.1 GCA_031274565.1 Treponema sp. | reverse complement strand
TCCTTCCCCAGGGGCAAATGACCCCGGTTCCCCGGTGAATAAAACAGCCCCCAGGACGGGTTCAAGGAGCAGAGCAACTCCCCGGAACCAGGGAAGAACCGCTCCATAGGGTACCGTAGGGACGACTGCGGATACGGCTCTTTACCTTACCGGAAATTCCGGCGTATAGTGGCGATTATGATTACCATAAAAAAAATCGCCCAGTTTGCCGGGGTGAGTACCACCACGGTCTCAAATGTTATTCATGGCAAAAGAAACAAAATATCCCCTGGAACCTTTGATCATATCAATTCCCTCTTGCAGAAACACCGGTATGTTGAAAAACTGGGACTCCGCCATTTAAATAACAGTAGGTCCCAGATTATCTGTCTGGTTATTAATTCGACAAAAAAATTCGAGCATACCGTTTATATGGACCCCTTCTATAGTCAAATAACCGGTATGGTTGAAAAAATACTCCATGAAAAAAACTATTACCTTATGATCTATGTTTCCATGGATGTGCAGGAAATTTTCCGGACGGTCGCGGCTTGGAATATTGACGGTATTATCGCCGTGTCTTTTCGCAGCGCCGATTGCAGCACCCTTACCGAATTAACCGGAAAGCCCGTGGCGGCCATTGACGTGCGGTGGGAGCACGGGGAACAAAACGATAGTTTTGTAAATATCGGTTCCGCGGACTTTGAAGGGGGCTATAGCATGACCCGGCATCTTATCCATGCGGGTTACCGGGCTATATGGATATTTGCCTCTCAGGACATTGGGGTGGATCATGAACGGTCCCTGGGGTATAAAAAGGCCCTCCGTGAAGCGGATATTCCCTACCGTTCCCAGCGCTATGTTATGATTGGAGAGAACCGGGAGGAACGGATAGCCCTGTACCAAAAACTGCTGCCCCTTTGGAAAACCGGAAAGCACGCCCTTGAAAAGAGCACCCATAAAAAAACCGCGCTGTTTTTTTTCTCTGATTTTTACGCGATTGAGGCTATTGCTTTTTTATCCGAATCCGGCGTCCCGATACCCAGCGCCATAGGCGTCGCGGGGTATGATGACATTCCCTATGCGGCGGTGACCGTACCCGCGCTCTCTACGGTACGGCAGAATATCTCGGAGAAGGCAGCGCTGGCGGTGGAGTATCTGTTCCGTCTGATGAACGGCGAAAGACCGGCCAACCGGGATCTACGGCTTCCGGTGGAACTGGTCATTCGGAAAAGCCTCTGAATCGCCGCAACGGGCTCGGCCTTTAGGGGTCACAATATTGGTTATGATTTGGGGCAATTCCAAAACAACCGATTTTGGCACTGCCTCTTTTTACTTGACAGGTGGTAGAGCCCGTGGTACGATTTGGTTAGGTACATAACCTAAAGGATTAGCTATGCCGGAATGGCTGCAGGATGCGGTTTTTTATGAAATTTATCCCCAGTCTTTTTATGACGCCAACGGAGACGGAATCGGGGATTTTGAAGGGATCAGGCAAAAACTGGACTATATCAAGGACCTGGGCTGTAATGCCCTGTGGATCAATCCCTGTTTTGATTCACCTTTTAAGGATGCGGGTTATGATGTGCGGGATTATAAAAAGGCCGCTCCCCGTTACGGAACCAATGATGATTTGCGGCGGCTTTTTGAAGCAGCTCACCATAAGGGCATCAAGGTATTGCTCGATCTGGTACCAGGGCATACCTCCGAGGAGCATCCCTGGTTCCTGGCCAGCAAAAGCGCTGAACCCAACGAGTACTGGAACCGTTTCATCTGGACGGATCACTGTTTCAAACGGGCAGCGGGCCTGGGGTTTATCGGCGGTGAGTCTGAGCGGGCGGCCACCTACATTGTCAATTTTTTCAAGTGTCAACCTGCCCTCAATTACGGCTTCCTCAACCCTACCGAGAGCTGGCAACTCCCGGTGGATCATCCTGATTGCATTGCTACCCGGGAAGCGCTGAAGGAGGTGATGCGTTTTTGGCTGGACGCGGGGTGCGACGGGTTCCGGGTGGATATGGCCATGTCCCTGGTGAAGTACGACGACCCGGACAGGCGCGGAACCGCGGGGGTCTGGCGGAATATCCGGGATATGCTGGACCGGGAGTACCCTGAGGCCGTCATCGTATCTGAATGGAGTTACCCAAAACAGGCGCTCCATGCGGGGTTCCATCTGGATTTTCTCCTGGACTTTGACGGGAACGCCGGGGGATACCGGAGTTTGTTCCGGGACTATACCCTGGACCGGGAAAACCGGGTAAGCGGGCCGGACCGGAGCTTTTTCAAAAAAGACGCGGGCGGGGATAGCCGGCGTTTCTTTGACGAGTACCTGGACCATTATGAAGACACCAAAGAAACAGGACTCATCAGTTTGGTAACGGGAAATCATGACACGGTGCGTCTGGGGTATACGCTGGATCAAAAAGAGCTTGCCCTGGCCTACGGGTTTCTCTTTACCATGCCCGGAGCGCCCTTTCTGTATTACGGGGATGAAATCGGTATGCCCTATCTTAACCTACCCACGAAAGAGGGGGGCTACTTCCGTACGGGTTCCCGGACCCCTATGCAATGGTCCCCGGACAGGAACCTGGGCTTTTCCCCTGCGGAGGCGGAAAAATGCTATCTGCCGGTGGATGCTTCCCCACAAACCCCGACGGTGGAAGCCCAGGAAAAAGACCCCGCTTCCCTGCTCAATACGGTGAAGGCGCTGTTACGGCTTCGGCACCGTGAACCGGATCTGCAGGCCAAGTCCAACCTGGTCATGCTCCATAGGGAAACGCTGCCCCTGGTGTACCGCCGGGGAAGCCTCGTCATCGGGGTGAACCCTTCGGGTAAGCCGGCGCAGGGGTCGGTAAACCTAAACGGAAGGCCGGTCTATACCCTCGGTACGGCTCGTCTTGAACAGGGTACCTGCGCGCTTGGGCCCCAAAGTTTCGGGGTATGGCGGGTGTACTAGGGCAACGCTGATTAACTTGACGCTCATCAGCGTTGCCCTATGGTTTTTCTCGTTTTCCTGCGGAAAACTGCGAAAAACCACCTTAAAGGAAGTACAGATTTATTCTCGATTGAATAAATCAGTGCTTCCCGAGGGGCGCAGCTCCAGCTTTGCCAGGGGTGATCTACCACGTATGATGCGTAACGCTTTATATTATAAGGAATTATTCAGCATACGTGCTGGATCACCACTAGAAATAGAACGCCGTTCTTACTGAGTAC
>JAISPY010000125.1 GCA_031274565.1 Treponema sp. | reverse complement strand
GGAGGTAAGCCGGTAAAAGGCAGGCCAAAAGGCTGTATCCTGCTGGCCCGCCTTTTTATAGTAATATTCGGCATCCCCGGGCATGGTTCTCAGATAAAAATACTCCCCCCGCAGAAAGTTGGTATACGAGGAATCATCGTATTGCTCAATAAAGGTAAGCACCGTATCGGCCCGGGCGTAATCCCCTTGATTAATTAACGCAATAACCGCCGTCATAAGTTCATTACCCACCGGATTAGCCCGTTCAAAGCTTTCATCGGTTGCACCTTGAGCCGTTGCACGTTGATCCGGTGCACCCTGGGTATACCCCTCACCCCGCTCAGAACCGATGGCCCTAGGGGTACGCCTTTGTTCCTCCTCAAGGAAGGCCAGGGTTTTCTCCGTGGTCCGCTGGGCTGCTTGATCATCGGCGATCAGGTCCGCAATCCGCGCCGGTTCGATGGTAAGCCCTTTTTTCCGGGGTTTTACCGCCAGGTTCTGCGGCGCTTTCCGGGGGAGCCGCGGCTCCGGCAGCCGAAGCTCCCGGGGCTTGTTCACCCCTTTGTCGGCCCGTTTCTGAAAGTAGAAGGCTTCCTCTTTGAAACAATTGGTAAGCAGGGGATGCGCTACTCCCGCGGTCTCGGATATCCCTACGATGAGAAAACGGTCTGGGATAAGCGCCTCTACCAAGATATCCATAACCCTCCTCCGGCTTTCTGGGGAGAAATAGATGAAGATATTCCTGAAAAAAATCAGATCATAGGACTGGGCAGGAAGCCCGTCCATGATATTATGCAGATAAAAATGGATGTGATCCCTGAGTCCGGGATTGACCGTATACCGGGACCCGGTGGGAGAAACATAGCGGTCCAGGAGGAACTTCCATTGGGACCCATCATCCCGAAAGGCATTGGCCGTATACTGCCCCTGGATCGCGGTGGCAATCACCTCCTGATCGATGTCAAAGGCGTCAAGCTCCCAGGAAAGGGGCTGCACCCCCGGGCTTCGATTGTAATAATCCAGCACCATGGCAATGCTATAGGCTTCGCACCCGATGGATGTCGCTACGGAACAGATGCGCAGGGGACGGGCCAACCCGGAAAACCGGGGCAGCAATTCCCGGAGCAAGACCGTAAAATGTACGCTCTCCCGAAAGAAATAGGTTTCATGCACCGTTAAGAGCCGGGCAAGATCGAAGATCGCCTCAGGAGAGGAAAAAATATGCCCATACCGGTCCGGGCGCACCCAGGCAGCTTCATCTCGGGTACGGTTCAGATAGTCCCGAAGATGCTCCAGCGCATCCGTACTTGCCCGAATTCCCAGGGTATGTTCAACCTGCTGATAGAGGGTTTGCATAACCGGATCATCGAACCGCGATTCCTGTGCAGCAACCGGCAGTTCCGCTTCCATATCCTAGCGTCCTCCCGAAGGCACGGTCAAGGCAATAAGCCGTTTGGCTATGTCCCCCAGGGGTAGAATCATATCCACCCGCCCGGTTTCTATGGCTGATTTCGGCATACCGTAAATCAAGGAACTCCCTTCGTCCTGGGCAATGGTAATGCCCCCTGCTTCCCGGATTGCCACCGTACCCGCCGAACCATCGCTTCCCATACCGGTGAGCACCACCGAGATCACCCCCGGACCGAGGACCTTGGCAGCGCTCTGAAACAGCATATCCACCGCGGGTTTCTGGTTGTGTACCGGTTTATCGTCGGTCAAGGCCAGATGGGTCCGGGTCAAGATAAGATGCTTATCCGTAGGCGCGATATAGATCGTGCCGGGTTTAGGCACTTCCTCAGGCTCCGCAAGCCGGACTTCTAGGTCTGTATATCCCCGCATCCATTGTACAAACCCCTTATCAAATCCCGAGGAATTATGCTGTACCGTCATAATCGGTACGGGAAAATCCTTAGGGAGCGCAGAGAATACCTGGATGAGGGCCTTGGGTCCACCGGTGGACGCCCCAATGACCACCCCCCGGATGGGCCGGTACGCAACCACTCCTACCTGCAGAGCAGAAGCAGGATCCAAAGCGCTGATTTTCTTGCGTTTTATCGCGGAAATACGTTTGAGGGTTTCATAAATGTAACTGCGCTCCTCCAGGCTCATGGAGGAGGTGAAGAGGTGCTTGGGATAAAATTCCAGGGCCCCTTTCACGGTGGCTTCATAAGCCATCTTTGCGCTATCCTGAGAACTGATCACCACAATCGGGGTGGGCATAGCCTCCATGATGCGGCCGATCGCCTCAAGACCGGACATACCGGGCATGTCGAGATCCATGGTAATCAGATCGGGGTTAAGGTCCCGGGTCTGTTGTACCCCTTCAAGGCCATTCTTCGCCTCCCCAATGACGGTAAACCGTTCATCACTTTCAAGAAAATCCTTGAGGAGACTCCGGACCAGGGGGCTATCATCCACCACGAGGACGGTAATCATGATGCGCCTCCCCGCGGTCCCAGCATCCGGGAAACCAGCGCCACCGGGTCAATAAAGGCCGTCATGGTAGGACCGCTGAAGGATACCCCCTTGAGAAAGGGCAGCTTCCCCATAAACCCCGGAAGCTGTCGAATTGCTGCATCGGGAATATCCAGCTCCGTCTCAATCGAGGTCGTAATGATTACGATACCACTGCCTTCAGTTCCCCCATAGGCATTGATCGCCCTAAACAGGGTCTCCGGGTAGGCCAAGGGTTTGAAGCGGACCCCGTGGGGAGCAGGCAGGTCCGCTCTGCCGAAAAACCAGGGAAGAGAGCAAAAGACCTCCCCGGTGGGGGGATTAACCGCTATCATCTCCTGCACCTTCCACGGAACCTGTATGATCTCTGCCACCACTGCCACGGGAATACCCAAGAGGATATCTTCAAAGGCACATACAAAATGTTTCATAACCTACTGATTCACCCTTCAGCTCGCAAAATCCTGGTTTATCCGGTTAAGAATCTCCCGAATACTCAGCACAAACACATCCGAATCCCGCCATGCAAAGGACGCTTCAATAACCGCAGTGGCATCCTCGGTTTCCGTACCCTGTTCCACCTTTAATATTGCTTTCAGTGGCACATCGACAATATCAACCACATCGTCAATCATGAATGCCAGTTTATCCACCGTCTCTTTCAGGACCACTACTTTGGATTGTTCTGAGGGGGTGTTGAGCATGAACCATCCCAGGTCAATGAGCGCGTAGGGTACTGAATACCGGTTGATAATACCCTTTACATACGCCGGGAGCAAGGGCAAGGAATAGGCTTTATCAAAAGCCGCTACTTCATTTATCATACGGGAGGGAAGGGTATACAATTTTCCCTGTATCGTAAAGATAAGAAATTTCTCGATGGTAGGGGTGGTATCGTGCTCCATCCATGCCTCCTGGTGCTTAGGGTATCTTGGGTAGTGCTCAATCCTCATTTTTCTATTTTCTATAGCTGGCCGCAGGAACGTCCGCTCACCGAACTCCCTTGACGATCAACCTAGAAAACCGATATGCTATACACTATACTTAATAAGTAACTATAGGTAAAGTAGGGAGGAATGTACTATGGCTGCAGTAGCCTGCGATAATTGTGGAAAAACCATTTCAGAAGAAAATGTACAGTATGGGGATTGTAAGCAATGTTCGCTCTGTGCGGATTGTGTGGCGAATTGGATTGCTAAAGACTGTAAAGAGTGTAAAGAGAGGAAAGAGTAGTAATAACCTATCGTAAACGCTCCACCAGGCGGCACCCCTGGTGTTTAGTCGCCGGATAAGCTCATCCTGGAAACGCGCATGAGCTTAAGGTTTTCCGGCGGCTTCCCCTGTGGAAGCATTCGGTTATGCACTGGGGTACCGAATCTAAGGTTCTTCCCGGATCAACGCTTCCCAGAATCCCGCGCTCCCAAGTTTCTCCGCTATGAGCGGTACATCATCTGCATTTATCCCCGCCAGTACTACCCGGTAGAGATCCTCGTTGACTTTTTCATACGCCGGATTAAGGCCGATACTTTTTAGTTTGTCAAACACGGTTCCAATGTTCCCTTTTTTGGGATCATAGGCCCCGACCTGAATGCGGTAGTGCTTACCAGTTCCTGCAGGGGGTATACCCGGTTTCAGCACCGCCGCCGCAGTAGCTGACCGGGCCACCGTAGGGGACGACGCTCTGTTCTCCCGAGGCGGAGCGGTCTGTTGGGGGATAGTTGGTATGGTTGGGCTCGGGAATACTCCCGGACCCGTCATGGGGGAGGCGAGAGATATATTGCCCTCTACCACTACCGGAACGGTTCCCAGGATCAGCATATCCAACTGTTCCGCCGCTGCTTTGGAAACATCGATGATCCGGTCTTTAAAAGGCCCCCGATCATTGACCCGTACCACTACCTGCTTGTTATTCTGGGTATTGGTAACGGTCAGGATAGTACCAAACGGCAAGGTCGGATGCGCGGCGGTGAATTTGGTAGCATCGTACTTTTCTCCTGACGCCGTATTCTGACCGTTGTATTCATCCCCGTAATATGATGCGAGCCCTTCCTGTCGGTACCCGTCGTTTGAGGCCTGCTGGGCTCCACAAAGCAACGCACACCCTACACTCGTTACAATTATTGCAATCATTCGTTTCATAATTATTCTATCGGCAGGGAATGATAAATCAATGACTAAATTTCAAATCCTTGTACCGTATACCCCAGGAACTTACCCCGTATAGAGGGCATGGAGGAACAGGGTCGCGGCCTGGGCCACATTGAGGCTCTCGATGGCGCCGGTTCCGGAAATGCGTACCAGGGCCGAACAGTGGTCTCTCACCTCCGGGGGAAGACCGGTTTCTTCGTTACCCATCACCAGGACGATACCGGGCCGCAGCCCTGGATTGGTCCGGGAAGACCTGAGGCGGAGCGTCCGGTCCTGGATGATGGCATCCAGATCCTGGAGTCGCTGCCTGGCTCTGAGTTCCGCGCCTATGGTGATGAGGACCTGGGAGGCAGCCTTGAGAAACCCCGGGATATCCTGTACATTCCGGAATACCAGGTGTTCCATCCCCCCTTCGGCAACCCGGTAGGCGCTGGTGCTCAAGGACGCCTCGTCAGGGGCTCCGGAAAGCACGATGAAATGCGCGTCAAAAAAGGCCGCGGACCGGACCAGGGCCCCCAAATTGTGATCATTCCCCAGGGAAGGTAAGACCAGGCCGGTTTTACCTTCCCGAGCCCAGTAATCCAGGTCCTCCCGGGTGATGGGGGGTATCTCGGGCGCTTCGATCATCGCCACCACTCCTTGGTGGTGGGTGGTCTTGCAGATCCGTTCCAGTTCTTCGTTATCACAGACCTTATAGGGCCGTTTCCGCTGGGCCAGGTTTTTACATACCTTGGTAAATACCGGAAACCGGTCCTCTCGGAGAAAAAGCCGATTGATGGTTTCCGGGTGCACTTCCCCCAGGGCTGAGACCGTATTGAAACCGCAGACCGCTAATTCCTTGGTTAGTTTGTTACGCATAGGGGTAGTATACCGGCCTTATACCAGCGGGGTATAGAGCGTAGGTTCGCGGAACCCATAGCATTACTGAAGGGGAAAGGACAAATGCGGGAGGCCCAGGCCCCCCCCCAAATGTTTCTATATGCGCCTATCCGGTCAAAGCGGGTACTATCGGGATAGACGTATAGTACTCCGGTATTATACGATATGAAAAGAATGAAAATAAAGCATAGTTCCCTGTCAAGCCAGATAATACGGTTATGCTTAAGCCTGGTGGTGCTTATTTCAGCGGTATTTTCGGCGATGTTTCTGCTGAACATCAACCGTATTACCGAAAGAAACCTGAAGAATACCGCGGATATTACCCTGCGTTATCTTAATGCGGATATACAAAGAACCTTGGCTCCGGCCCTGCAAATGAGCATCCTGGCCGCTTCTTTTGTGTCCCGGGTGTCTTCCTATGAGGAACTGAAAAATATCCTCGGGGATATGCTGGAAACCAATACAGCGACCTTTGAAATGTACTACGGAACCCTGCTTTCCCGGTTTGACGGGGGCAGTATTATTACCGCTACAGACTGGTCTCCTTATGACGACCCGGCATGGGATCAGATAAATCGGCCCTGGTTTACCACTGCCCTGGAGCACCCCCGGGAACCGTTTATTACCGACCCGTATGAAGATTCTCAGACCGGCAAAGTCTGCGTTACCGTGGTGCGGACCGCCGAAGACGCCGGGGGAACGAGCATCGGCGTTGTCGGTACGGATCTGTTTCTGGATGTCCTTGCAGGTATAGTAAGCGCCCGGACCATCACCGAAGGAGGCAGTACCTTCCTCATCAACCGTGAGGGGTTGTATCTTGTCCATGCCAATACCGAAAAGGTGCTGAAAGAGAACTTCTTTGTTGAAATGGGAGATGGTCTCAAGCGTGCGGAGGTAATCCAGGACTCAGAGGCGGTGGTCTTTTTTAAAGACCGCTATATCTGTTCCGCTCCGGTATCGGGAACCGGGTGGTTTCTGGTTTCTACCGGTCCCCTACAGGTATTATGGGCCGACAGCCGGGGTATTATCTACTGGTCTATATGCATCGTACTCAGCATCGGGCTTATTTCGGTAACCCTGGCGGTGCTGATGAGCAAGAGCATGACCGCGCCGTTCAAACACCTCATCAGTTCCTTCGCGGTGCTTTCAAGCGGCGACTTAACCGTGAGCCTTATGGATTACAAATCAAAAGAAGCCTCCGCCCTCTCCAAGGGTTTCAATCAGTTTGCCGAGAGCCTCAGCGGCTTAGTGCGGCAGATCACGGTTTCATCCTCCAACATAGGGCAGGTAACCGAAACCTTATTGGTTTCCATCGCGGATATCGAGAAGATTATCACCGCCGTAGAAGGCGCGGTTACCTCAATCCGTGTTGATGTGAATCGGGAGCACGAGTCCATAGTGCAAACCAACGGGGCTATTTCCCAGGTTATGGGTGAGATTGAACAGGTGAACCGGCTCATCAAGGAGCAGCGCGTCCAGGTTGACGAAGTATCCGCGGCAATTAAGGACATGCGGGCAAGTATTCAGGCGATTGAAAGCAGCGCCCTCTCGGTAAACAGCCAGGTCAATACCTTGGTCAGCTCTTCCCAGGAAGAACAAGAGCGGCTTGCGGGAATGACCGGAATAACCAAGATGGTGGAACAGGAGTCAGCGTCTTTAGCGGACATGAATCAGGTTATTGCCGCGGTGGCGGCTCAAACCAACCTCTTATCCATGAACGCGGCCATAGAGGCGGCTCATGCGGGAGAAGCGGGGAGCGGTTTCGCAGTGGTGGCTGATGAGATCCGTAACTTGGCGGAGACCACCGCCCGGCAGGCAAAAAGCTCCAAGGAAGCCCTCGGAGTAATTCAACAGCATATTACCCACATAGCGAACGCTTCCATCCATGCGGAACAGGGTTTCGGGGACATCATTGAGAAAATTCGGGGGATTGAAACCATAGCCCTGGATTTAAAGGGTATAGCCGAAACCCAAGGGGCAGGCTCCCGGCGCCTTCAGGATGCGGTGCAAGCCATCAATGCGGTAAGCCACGCGGTGGAAACCGGAGCCGGTACGATGCGGTCCCGCGCCGATGACGCGGTAGCGACCTGCCGGAATCTATCCCATTTAAGCCGAGATGTGGATGATAAAGTATCCATCTGTGAGCAGGGGGTTTCGTCCCTTACGGCCCATACCAAATCGGTGATTATGATTGGAGAAGATACCAAAGGCAGCGTTACCGAGCTGGACAATTCCATCGCGCCCTTTAAAACAAGGACCACCACGCGCTAACCTCATACCCTTGGCTCCGCCGCAATCCTCCGGGGAAACCCATGCCCGGCGCCTTGGGACCGCGGATCCCCCTTAGGAATCGAAGCCTTCTCGGTAATAACGGTCGAATATATGCTGTACCGCATGCTGACATTCCGCCAAGAAAGCCTGATGTTTCTCTAAAAAAGCACTGCCCTGCTCGGTAAGGTAGGCTTCTCCGCCGCCTTTGCCCCCTTGATGCCGGACGGTTAAAGGAAACCCTATCCAGCTTTCTATTACTTTGAGTAATTTCCAGCCCTTACTGTAGGACATTCCCATCGTTTCACAGGCTTGACGAACATTACCGGTCTCCTTAATGGCTTTCAGCAAGGTTATCATCCCGGGGCCGCAAAAAGAGCCGGCAGATCCAGGGTTAATCAAAAAAATCTTTGCCACCGGCAGTATTTTTTTCTTCCCTCTGGATAAGGAGTTTTCGGATTGTTGCATATCTGCCATTTTCTACCTCGTTTTTGTTATTATAAGACACTTTGCTATTACTATCAAGGTAGTGTAGCTGGTACGCCAGGGACAGGGCATTTACTTTTTAGAGGTATAGTATAAATAGAAGCACTATCCAAGGGAGGGAAATACAAGGTGGAAGACCTATTCGGCTGTAGTAATGGGTCCCTCGGGGGTGGTTTGGCGGGATGTAGAAAAAAAGTTCACCGGGCCGGGGGCCGTCATTACCCAGTTAATGCGGATTTTTGTTTTTCAGCGTAATCCGGCCCTTTTCTAGGGGGGCTCTCTTATCAGAAAGCGGACAGCGGCAATTTCAGGGTATGTTTATACCAAGAGGTCCCCGAGAGATTGGCCGGTACTCCGGTCATCCCCGTCCCGGATATCCACGGGCAGTTTCACGGTCTCAGTCCCCTGGAAATCACAGCGGCCCGCAGGTATCCGCAGATTCCCCAGGGTGTTTTCACGGATAGCAGCCACATAGTCCTCAATACCCCGGAGTTTCGTATCCAGATACACCCCGAAAGGGAGGTCCGCAGTGAGGTCCTGTACATCGTGTAGGTCCGTTCCTGCGGTTACCGGAAGTCCAAGCTTTTGGGCATAGCGCATGGCTAGGGCATCGTCAGACGCCTCTGCGTTGCCGGCATTGCCGGCTTCCACGGCATCCACACAGCCTGTGGCCAAATGGATGGTATCAATATAATAGCGCTGCCTGAAAGGATGAGCCTGTACCACACAGCCGCCGTAATGCCGCACGGTTTCGTACTGTTCCCGGCGGGTCCAATGAGCCGCTTCGGGGTGCTTCAAGAGCCACGCCTTATCCAGGCCATAGACCAGGTAATCATCTCCATCAAAGGTTTCCTCCCAGCCGAAATAGACCTGCAGACCATAGTGTTCCCCTGCTTCCCGGGCCTCTTCATAGCCCCGGCAAAAACAGTGTACCCATGCATCCCAGGTTAGGTTCCGGCTCAAGTTGGAATTGCCGTTATAGAAGTGATCCGTAACCATGATGCCGGTATAGCCGAGGGCCTTATAGGGCTTGATATAGTCCCGCCCCCGGGAAATAGCGCAGGCGCTGGCGTAACAGGTGTGCAGATGGGTTTCATATAAATAGCTCATGGTACTAATGTACCCATTTTAGATTATTTTCCCGCTACCGTACGCCAGCGTTTTTTTAGTAAGCGGATCCTCCCCCAAAGCAGCCCATAAAACAACGCCAGGACCAGGGACAGATAATCCTCAAAGGAATGGTACAGCGTACCCATACGCTCCCCCAGGTCCGGTCCTGTAGGTGGGACATATCCGAATACGGCTGGGATGACGACCTTGTTTTCTGTGAAAACCTGGCCCGTCTGGTTGGGGTCGGCCCGGTCCCGGGTTCAAGTTTCGGAGGTGATCTAACGGGTAAACATCGGACTATATTTTGTCAAGTTGTTTTGTGTTGCACTCGGTGAACGGTTATGAATTAGCTCATCAGGATTGTTTTTACCGTTTTGTATAAATCCTTATTTTGTAAGGAAATACGAATTGCTATGCGTTTATCCTGTGCAATGTCCAGGGCGATACGGAACCGGCGCACGTTGATGACCGTACCTGCCTTACCGGTTCCATCCCCAAGCCCGATCATTTTTCCCCCGCGTGGCAGGAAAAACTAACAACCGAACTCCGCTCACGAAAGTACAGTCCTAAAACGATAGCCTCCTATTTGCACTATAACCGGGCGTTTTGCCGGACAATTCAGAAAAGACCGGAAAGTATTGTCCGGGAAGACATAACAACATATCTGGCATATCTGGACAAAAAGCGGGACCTTTCTTCTTCCTCGATGAATTTAGCCATCAGCGCCCTCAAGTTTTTTTATCACGAAGAAATCAAAAAAGACATCGCCCAGGAACAACACCGTCCGCGTCATGACAAACGTCTTCCGTTAGTCCTCTCCGGTTCCGAGATTAGCCGGTTATTGGACATGGAGAAGAACCCCAAACACCGGCTCTTGTTAATGCTCAC
>JAISPY010000117.1 GCA_031274565.1 Treponema sp. | reverse complement strand
TCCGGTACGCCGACTATATGGAGTCGGGCCGCTATATCCGTAACGGCGCCTTCGAGATAGTCCTGGGGGCCCTGACCGCGGACAAGCTGAAAGTGGGAATCCCCCAGCGGCCCACCCGGCACGAGCTGGATACGGAGATCCTCGCCGCCCTTTCCCCCGAAGACCGGGGCTTCGCGGAGAGCCTCTACGAAAGGGCGCCGGTAAAAAGCGGCGGCCTCTTTGCCCCCAAGGAAGAGCCGCCTCTGCCGGGGGAGGAACGCTGGGTTCTGAAAAAGGACCTTCCCCAACGAGACTTGGACCGGTACTGGCGGCTTCTGGCGGACACCGGGCGGATGAACGTGCAGCTTTCCACAGTGATCGACATTAAGGCTGCCCCCGAGTCGGTACGGAAGGACAAATTCGACGTTGACTTGGCCCCGGTCTTTAGCGCCGAAGAAACGGAACTGTTCCGCCGGGCCTATGAGTTTGACGAACTCACCGAAGCCTGGTATCTCTCGAACCAAGGTTCGTTCTCCACAGACGAGGCGTTGCAGGAACAGGTTTTGGCCGCCATGGTCAGGGTGGACTACTCCGGGGCCATACGGCATATCAACCAGCTTATCTCCGCGGTGGTAGTCGGGGTGGTTAATTCCCCCAACCCCAAGACCAACAACAACACCGCGTGGATTCCCCTGGACGTGCTTCAGGACGACGCCGGGCTCATGCTGGACGGCCGGGTAACGGAACTCCTCATCAGGGTAAAGGACGCCGATGATTCAGCCCTCCCCGGCAAAACCGAAACCCCCGCCGCCGTCAAAGCGGCCTTGGCCCAAACCGGCTACACCCTGCCGCCGGAACTGGACATCTTCCCCTGGCAGGGCTATGTGCAGGATTACCTGGGGGCTGCGGCGTCGGACAACATCTCCACCCGGATCATGATCATCATCCTCTTCATCCTCTCCTTCCTGGGGGTGGGCAACACCATGCTCCTGGCCATCCTGGAGCGGACCAAGGAAACCGGCATGATGCGGGCCCTGGGCATGACCGACGGCCAGCTCATCGTTACCTATATGCTGGAAGCGGGGATGCTGGGCTTCTTCGGTTCGGCCTTTGGCGTCATCCTGGGCTGCCTGCTCAATATCCCCATGGTCAAGTACGGCCTGGACTTTACCGCCATGACCGAATCCATGGGGGGCGACATAGGCTACCGGGTTACCGGCATCTTCCGGTCCATGTGGAACCCCCCGGTGATCATCGGCTCCGGGATCATCGCCACGATCCTCGCGTCCTGCATGGCCTTCTTCCCCACCCGGAAAGCCCTCAAGATGCCGGTTACGGAAAGTTTACGGTTTGAATAAGGAGGATGGAATGGAATATACGAATAAGCAGGGCGGGTTTTTCACCCTGGTGACAATCGCGTACCGGAATATCTGGCGGAATATGCGGCGGACGGTTTTCTGCATCAGCGCGGCGGCCATCGCGGTGTTTTTTACGGTTTTTATGCAGGCATGGATGGCAGGCATGACGGACAATATAGAAGAAGTAGTCCGGGTTTTTGACACCGGTCATGTGAGCGTGGTTTCATCCCGGTATGAGGCGGAGAAGGAATACTACCCGGTACAGTTTCCCATCGGGGACGGCGTTCCGGTGGCGGAGTTGGAAAAACTTGCCCAAAGCGTCAAGGGGGTCAAGGCGGTGCTTCCCCGGATTACCGCCTTTGCCACCCTCCAGGACAGTACTATCAAACACGCGCTCCTCTGGGGCATCAGGGTGCAGGAGGAACTGGCCCTGAACAACTTCAACCTCACCGACAGGACCCACGGCCTGGTGGAAGGCCGTTTCCCCGAACCGGACCGCAACGAATGCGCCATAGGGACGCGGATGGCGGAAAAGGCGGGGCTGCGGATCGGGGACCACCTCCCCCTCAAAACCGTGTCCGCCCAGTTTTCCGACAAGATGTGGAGCCCGGTCATTACCGGTATCTTTCAATTCGACTACCTCAAATACGACGAGGACGTGATCCTCGTGGACTTTGCCCGGCTCCAGCGGCTCCTCGTTTTAGGGGAGGGAACCCAGCAGCTTTTTATCTACGCCGATGACTCCTCCCAAAGCCGGGCCATAACCAATGAGCTTAAATCCCGTTGGGGCGCGGAAACCGTAGTCCGGGACTGGCGGGACAATTATTTTGTGACCATGATGCAGCAGAGTACCATGGTCTATGTGGTGGTGTACCTGGTGTTCCTCATCGTGGCGAGCTTCCTCATCGTCAACACCGTGGTAATGATCATCCACGAGCGGATCAAGGAAATCGGCATGATGGGGAGCCTGGGCATGACCCGCCGGGAAATCGTCCAGGTCTTTTTCTTCGAGGCGGTCTTCCTCAGCGTCCTCGGTTCCCTGGCGGGCTGTATCATCGGGGGCATAGCCACCTGGGTCTTTTCCTTTTTTCCCCTGGACTTTAACGCCCTGACCGGCGGCGGCTTCAAGGAATTCCCCATGGCGGGAACCATAGTCCTGAGCTTCGATCCGGCTATCCTGCTCCAGGGCTTCCTTTTCGGCGTGGTGATCACCTCGGTCTGCACCCTGATCCCCTCGCTCAAGAGCGCCTTTGTGGAGCCGGTGGAAGCGTTGAGAAGGTAGAAACAAGAAGAGGAAAAACCACAACGTAACACGACGTTGCACGACGGAAGAGGAATAGAATGGTAAGCAAAAACGTCGTGAAACGTTGTGCGACGTCGTGGTTATATTTCTTTTATATTTTTTTGGAGGTTTATGATGAGAGTGAACGTAACGGTAATGGCGGTTGTATTAACCGTGGTAATGGCGGCGTCGGTGTCCGGGCAGAACGCGGCGGAACTCCTGCGACGGGTGGATGATAACGAGATCTATACCACCATCGAGTACGAGGGGGAGATGATCATCGACTATCAGAACAAGCGGTTCGTAAAAACCATGAAGTCCTGGGCGCGGGAAAATTCCGACAGCTTCATCGAATTCACCAATCCCGAAGACCGGGGGACCAAGTACCTCAAAAAGAGCGGGCGGCTCTATGTGTACTCCCCGGATACCGAAGAGGTGATGCTCATTTCCGGGCACATGCTGAAAGAGAGCATGATGGGGTCGGATATGTCCTACGAGGACACCATCGAAAACGAGAAGCTCTCCGCCCGCTACAATCCGGTTCTTGCGGGTTCAGAAACCTGGAATGGCCGCGCCTGCTGGGTGCTGGAGCTGACCGCGAAAAAGCGGACCGAAAGCTATCCCAAGCAGAAACTCTGGATCGACAAGGAGAACGGGGACTGCGTTCACTACGAACTTTTTGCCCTCTCCGGGGCGAAACTCAAGGAGTACAATCTCAACAAGGTTGAGGTTTTTGGGGGCCGCCGTTTCCCCGTGGAGATCGAGATACGGGACCTTCTGCGGAAAAACAGCAAAACCACCATGATCATGCGGAACGTGGCGCTGGACAAGCCCATCGCGGATTCGGTGTTCAGCCAGCGGAACCTGGAACGGTAATGAAAAGAATAGTAACCACCGACATCACGGACGAATACGGCAAGAACAATTTGCGTCAAAGGTCCGTGTGGTCTGTGGTTAATAAGGTATGTGGAGGGTTGTGATGAAGTTGAGCATAACAGCGGTTTGGGTGGTGGCACTTTTGGGCGCGGCAGGGGGGATCTTTCCCGAAGGACTGGAGTTTTCAGGGGTGCTGGACAGCAAAGTTACCATGGCGGCGGGGGCAGGGGCGGCGCCGGAATTTTCCTGGGGGTTTGAGGAATACGCCAACCTCAGAATGCAAGCGAAGATCCGGGATAAGGCGGTCTTCTACGGGGCTTTGAACCTGATCGCCGCAACGGGCAGTTCCGCAGCAGGAGCCGTCATGCTGGGCGCGGGGAATGCCGTGGCCTATCCGGGGCTTACTTCATCCTCCTTTGTGGCAGGGGAAAACTACGCCGCTGCCCTGGAACTGGAGCGGCTCTACTTCCGGGTTACGAGCGATGCGGCTGATTTTGACGCGGGACTGATGCGTCTGGGCTTTGGATACAGTCTGGTCTTCGGGCCTTCGGACTTCCTCAACCCCCGTAACCCCCTGCGGCCAGACGCACGGCTGCGGGGTATTCTGGGCGCTGCGGTTTCGATATATCCCAACGACGACGCCAAGGTTCTCGCCTTTGCCGTAGGACCGAAAAATCCCCTTGCCACCGAAGGATCCGGGATTCTTGCAGGGCTTTCCTGGGATCAGCACGGAGAACGGTTGAGCATCCAGGCCCTCTACGCATACGAGACGCCTCAAGAGGGATCCCCTGGAGGCATACACCGCGGCGGGCTTTCCCTCAAGGCGGATGCGGCGGTGGGGCTTGTGGCGGATATGCTCTACACCTACAACCCCGAAGGTGATTTCAGCATAGGAGGCCTTGCCGCGGCCGCGGGGTTGGACTATTCCTTTTTCGAGGGGAAGCTCTACACCCTGGCGGAGTACCTTTATTCGGGCGAAGGATCCGCCACCGCACGAAGCGGGCGGAACTACCTCTACGCCTCCATGACCTACCGGGTGAGCGATTATACCACGGGGAGCCTGGCCTGTATGGCGGGCTTGGATGATGTTTCCTTTACCCCAATACTCAGTCTGGAACACGTTATATTTCAAGGATTGACCCTCAGCCTCTCCGCACAGGTCCCCTTGGACCGGGACCTTTTTTCCGGGGACGGAAACCGGGGGGAACTGGGGCCCTTGCCGCCGGGCGCCGAGGAAGGGGTCTATGGCAGCTTCAGCGCGCAAGTCCGGCTGCGTTTCTAGGGCTTAGCGGTACCCGGTACGGGGCGAAGAGGAAAACCTACCGGGACCATACGCTCAGGGGGAGAATAAGCCGTGCAGGTACGGCGCGGCCTGCACCAGCATACCGCATAATTATACGTCAAACTCAAAAAAGCTAGAAAAAAAACGTTGAAATTGCATAAACATACTTGATTGTTTTATCCGTTCCCGATATGGTGAAACTACAACACCGGTGTTGCGGACCGCCTCAAGGCGGTACTTATCTATGCAGGGAGAAGTGCAACGGCTTCTCCCCACACGAGGAGGAACGAATGAAAAAATCAAGTATCTGCGCGGGGGTCTTGTCCCTCGCGGTCCTGTCTTCAGTCATGGCAGGGGCTGCTAAGGAGCAGACGATTAAAATTGGGTTTAACATCCCCTTGACCGGGGATTCCCCCAAGGTCGGAGAAGGGGCCAAGTTCGCGGCGGAACTCATCAAGCAGGAACTTACCGCCGCAGGTGGGCTTGAGGTCAAGGGTAAGAAGTACCCGGTGGAGTTCATTTATGTGGATAATGAACTCAAGGCTGAATCCGCCATCCAAGCGGCCTACAAACTGATCGATCAGGACAAGGTTCTGGCGGTCGTGGGTCCCTGCGGCTCAGGCCGGGCCATTCCTGCGGGACAGGTGAACAACGAAAACCGTACCCCCATGGTGTCCCCCTGGGCAACCAACCCTGCGGTTACGAAGGACCGGCCGTACGTGTTCCGGGCCTGTATTTTGGATCCGGTGCAGGCCCCCGCAGCGGTTCAGTTCGCGAAATCCCAGTTCAACCTGAGCAAAACCGCGATCCTCTACAACCTGGAGGATGACTATTCCAAAACCCTGGCGGAATTATTCAGGGATAACTGGGAAAAGACCAATGGGCCGGGTACGGTGGTGGCCTTCGAGAGCTTCGGACAAAAGGATCAGGACTTTTCCGTGCAATTAACCCGGATCATCAATTCCGATGCGGAAATGCTCTATCTCCCTGACTATTACAACCATGTGGCCCTCATCGTGCCCCAGGCAAAAGACCTAGGCTGGGGAGACAAGCCCGTGTTAGGCAGCGATTCTTGGGGTTCCGCGGATCTGGTAAACCTCAGCAAAGGCTCGGTGAAGGGTTATTACTTCACCACCCATTATGCTGCGGCGGGCGCGGTGGGCAACACCAAGACCTTCATTGATACCTATAAGCAAGCCTACGGCTATGTTCCCGATGATGTGGCGGCCCTGTCCTATGATTCTGCCCGGATTATCCTCCAGGCGATTCAAAGCGCCGGACTGACCGGGGATATCCAGAAAGACCGGGAGGCCATCAAGAACACTATCGCGGGGATGAAAGACTTTAACGGCATCACCGGCAACATGACCTTTGACGCAAACGGGGATCCCGCGAAGAAAGCGGTGGTGGTCAAGATAAGCGACGCCGGTGAGTTTGAATACGTAACCAGCATGTAAGTAGGGGCGGTATCCTATGGGGACCACGGTTTTACAGAACATATTCAACGCCCTCCAATGGGGCAGCTTTTACTCCATGATTGCCCTGGGATACTGCCTGGTGTATGGGGTGCTGCGGCTTATCAATTTTGCCCACGGCGACATTTTTATGACCGCCTGCTATATCGCGTTTTTCGTTGCCACGGGACTGCTGGGGTACTTCGCCATCGGGGGCTGGCTGGTGTTTGCCATAACCCTGCTCTTAACCATGGGAGGTACCGCGTTGCTGGGCATTACCATAGAACGGGTCGCGTATCGGCCCCTGCGGACCAAAGGGGTAAACCGTCTCTATGTGGTGATCACCGCCTTGATGGTGGGCTTCATCCTGGAAAACGGCAACCTGGCGGTGCTGGGGGCCAGTTCCCGCCGTTTCCCGGATATGATGGAAAAGCATATCTGGCAGTTCGGCCCGGTGGTGCTCACCAACCTCAAGGTCATGGTGATTGCCGCGGCCTTTGTGGTGTTTGGAATCCTCCAATGGATCGTGAAAAAGACCGTATTTGGCATGTCTATGCGGGCCATATCCTACGATAAATTCGCCATCCCCCTCATGGGCATCCCGGTGAACCAGGTCATCACCTGGACCTTTGCCCTGGGATCCGCCTTGGCCGCAGTAGCGGGGATCCTCTTTGGTCTCTCCTATCCGGTACTGGATCCCTATATGGGGATGATCATCGGATGGAAAGCCTTCATTGCCGCGGTGGTGGGGGGCATCGGGGAAATCAAAGGGGCCTTTCTAGGGGGCTTTATCCTGGGTTTCATCGAGATCTTCATCGCGGCCTTTTTCCCCTCGAGTTTTAAGGACCTAATTTCCTTTGTGATACTATTGATCATTCTGGTTTTAAAGCCCACCGGGTTCTTCGGGGTAGCCCGGAGTACCAAGATATAGGAGCGCGCGTATGGGAACACCCCACAGCAATACCGGGGAACGCCACTGTTTGTTTAACCCTCAAGTCCGCGTCATCGGCCTGCTCCTGGGAGGCATGATCCTCATCGGGGTCCTCGCTACACTGGGGGTGATAAACCAGTACATCCAGAGCGTGATCATGTCCATCGGCATCAATATCATCTTTGCCGCCAGCCTCAACATCGTCAATGGTTCCATGGGGGAATTTTCCTGCGGACATGCGGGCTTCATGGCGGTGGGGGCATACATATCCTCGGTGCTGTCCCTGATCCTCTTCACGGATAATAAATTCTTAGGCGCCCCCCTGCTTCCTCCCCAGACCGCGCTGTTCCTCTTTCCGGTGATCATCATCATCGGGGGCATCGTCGCGGCCTGTACCGGGCTGCTGGTGGCGATTCCTTCGTTTAAAACCCGGGACGATTACCTGGCCATCATCACCATCGCGGCGAATTACATCATCATGACCCTCATTAACAACCTAGAAATCCTCGGGGCGAGCCGGGGACTTATGGGCATGAAGGCCACGGTGTTTGCCATGACGGATCTGCTTCCCCTGCCGTGGATGCTCCTGTGGATCATGGTCTTTGTGGTCCTCTCTGTAGGGGCGATCAAGCGCCTTATGGGTTCCGTCTTAGGCAAGGGCATTGCCGCGATCCGATACGATGAGATTTCCGCGGAGATCATGAGCGTTGATACCAACCGGATAAAGCTCCTGGCCTTCATGGTTTCTTCGGGTCTTGCGGGTATTGCCGGAGGCCTCTTTGCCCATGTTCTGGGCTTCATCAATCCCAGTTCGTTTAACATCATGAAATCCACCGAAGGCATGGTCATGGTCTACCTGGGAGGCATGGGTTCCCTCTCAGGGGCGGTGCTTTCCGCGGTGTTTTTTACCTTCTTGCTGGAACTCCTGCGGCCCTTGCAGATCCTCAAGTGGGTGTTCATCCCCCTCTTGCTGATTCTGCTCATGCAATTCCGGCCTGAAGGGATCTTGGGGCATCGGGAGCTTTCGGATGTGTTTCCCCGGCTCAAGGGGTTTACCCGCGGCGCATCCTCTACAAGAAAAGGAACAAAAAGAAAGAAATGAATACCCATGTGGAAATAAAGAACCTCACCCACCGTTTCGGCGGTCTCCAAGCCCTGACGGATCTGAACCTGAGCCTGCAGCAGGGGGAGATAGCCGGTTTAATCGGCCCCAACGGTGCAGGCAAGACCACGGTCTTCAATCTGGTGAGCGGATTTTACGTGCCTTCTGAGGGGCATATCATCGTAGCGGGGGAGCGGATCAACGCCAAAAAGCCCCACGAGATAGCAGCCATGAAGATCGGCAGAACCTTTCAGAACATCCGGCTCTGGAGTGAAATGACCGTGTTGGATAATATCCGGATCTCCCAGCACTATCGCCTGGGCTACACCGCAGCGGACGTGTTCTTCCATACCAAACGCTATAAAACCCGGGAAGCCGCGATCACCCGGACCGCCCAGGACCTGCTGGAGGTCTTCAAGCTGGCGGATCTAGCGGAGGAATATCCGAAAAACCTGCCCTACGGCATCCAGCGCCGGGTAGAAATCGTCCGCGCCCTGGCCCTGGAGCCGAGTTTACTCATGCTGGACGAACCAGCCGCGGGCCTCAGTACGATGGACACCATCGAGCTGATCGATTATATCCAGTGGATCCATGAGACCTTTAACCTGACCATCTGGATGATCGAGCATCAGATGGAGGTGATCATGACCTTGTGTCAGCGCATTACGGTGATTGATTTTGGCCGAGAAATAGCCTGGGGAACCCCGGAAGAGATCCGTACCAACCCAGAGGTGATTAAGGCCTACCTCGGAGACGGCGCGATATGAGGGTATCCCGGTATCGTGGCAGGGGGAGAGAGAAACCGGAGGAACCATGCTGCTTGAAGTGAAGAACCTGAAGGCTGCGTATGGCCATATCGAGGCATTGCACGGTATCTCCTTTACCGTTGATACCGGGGAAATCGTGACCCTCATCGGCGCCAATGGCGCGGGGAAAACCTCCACCCTCCTGAGCCTGGCCCGGCTTCCCCGGCCTGAAGCGCCGGTGGTTTCCAGCGGGGACATCCTGTATAAGGGCGCAAGCATCCTCAAGACCGAACCTCACATCCTCATCCAGAACAAGATGCTGGTCCTGGTCCCTGAAGGCCGACATATTTTCGGGAACCTCACGGTGGAGGAAAATCTCCAGATAGCCGCCTATCCCCACCACCGGGATATTAACCGGGCGGTCATCACCGGGGAGATATTGGACTTGGTATACAGCCTCTTTCCCCGGCTCCACGAGCGGCGCAAGCAGCGGGGAGAGCTGTTAAGCGGCGGTGAACAGCAGATGTTGGCGGTGGGCCGGGCGCTTATGACGGGCAGTACGCTTATCATGCTGGACGAGCCATCCATGGGGCTTGCCCCTAAGCTCATGTACGAGATGTTCCGGGCCTTAAAGCAGCTCAATGTCATCAAACAGATGACCATCCTGGTGGTGGAACAAAACGCCAAGGTTGCCCTGGAATTTGCAAGTCGGGGCTATGTGCTTAAAACCGGGGAGATCATCGCCGCAGGCTCCTCCGCGGAACTCGCGGCAAACCCGGACGTGAAGAAGGCCTATCTGGGCGGGTAGCGGCGGGACTTTTTCTATTTTTTCTATCTTTTCTATAGTATAGGCCGCAGGCCGCACCACATCCGGCTCGTTCCGCAGGAACGGCCTGCTCAGTTTTTTCTATAATGAAGGCCGCGGGGCAGGAATAAGGAATTATGAGTGCTGCTATGCGTTTATCCTGGGTGGACCATGGGTATTCTTGACAGAGTAGCGGTTGAATATTATCATAATTTTTGTATTTTTATACGTTATTTAGAATACGGCACAAGAGCGACATCCCTATTAAGGAGACAAGCATGATGAAAAGCGGTACCTTGCTTATGGTCCCCCCGATACAAGGGAGGTATGATGCATCGTAAAAAGCCTTCCT
>JAISPY010000114.1 GCA_031274565.1 Treponema sp. | reverse complement strand
CCGGAGCGGCGGAGGCGAACCTGGTGGGAACCTGGTTCCTGCGGCATTTGGACCTCCCCACCGGGGAGGCCTTGGATACGGGGATGCGGAACATGAAGAGCTGGTGGGATGTGGAAGGCCGCTGGCTTACCGATGAAGACCGGGACGCCGTCATGGTGGGCCGCGCTGCCGCGCGGCGCTACGGCATTGCCCTGGGAGACCGCATCACCCTGCAGGGGAACGGGGAGGAGCGGGTCTTCACGGTAGCAAGCGTTTTCCACGCCGGCGGAGACGAAGATGAGGCTATCTACGCGCCCCTCCCGGCGGTCCAGGCCCTCGCGAACCGGCCGGGACAGGTCAGTTCCGTGGAGGTGAGCGCCCTGACCACCCCGGACAACGAGCTTTCCCGCCGGGCCGCCCAGGACCCGAAAAGCCTGTCCATCAAGGAATGGGAAACCTGGTACTGCACCGCCTACGTGAGCGCCATCTGTTATCAGATCGACGAAGTCATAAGCGGCGCGGTCTCCAAGCCCATCCGGCAGGTCGCGGAATCCGAAGGGGCCATCCTCCAGAAGACCCAGCTCCTCATGCTCCTCATTACCATCCTGAGCCTCGCCGGTTCCGCCCTGGGGATTTCCAACCTGGTAACCGCCAGCGTCATGGAACGGGCCAACGAAATCGGGCTGCTCAAAGCCGTCGGCGCGTATGACGGTCCCATCTCCGTCCTGGTACTCACGGAAATCGGCATCACCGGCATTGCCGGAGGGATAGCCGGCTATTTTGCGGGGCTTGGTTTTGCCCAAGTCATCGGCCAAACGGTCTTCGGTTCCGGCATTGACATAAAACCCCTGGTGATTCCCCTGGTGGGGGTCCTGGTAGTCCTGGTAACCCTGGCGGGAAGCATCCCCTCGATCCGGCTCCTCCTCTCCCTGCGGCCTGCGGAGGTCCTGCATGGCCGCTAGCACACTGCCGCGTGGGGGACGGGAACATCCGCAGCCGCCCGGTATGGAAGCGAGGGCGCGGGTCTCCCCTCATACCGCCGCTCCCAAGGGAAAAGAGGGAAAAAAGAGGGAAAAGAAAAAAAATGCGTAAACAGCAGTTTTATCTCAAAATGGTGGTCAGCTCCCTCCTCCGCCGACGTTCCCGGATGATCGTGGCCCTCCTCGCGGTGGCCGTGGGGGGAACTATCCTTTCAGGACTCATTACCATCTACTACGATATACCCCGGCAGATGGGCCAGGAATTCCGCTCCTACGGAGCGAACCTCGTCATCGTCCCCTCCGGCAGCGCGGCGCTCATCCCCCTCGGCACGGTAACAGAAGCGGTTGCCGTCCTGCCTCCGGAAGCCCTCATCGGCGCGGCCCCCTACCGGTATCAAATGGTGAAGATCAACGAGCAGCCCTTCATGGCCGCAGGAACCCGCCTCGAAGAGGCCCGGAAAACCAGCCCCTATTGGCTCGTCCAGGGCCGCTGGCCCGCTTCCCCTGGAGAAGCCCTCATCGGCGGGGAAGTGGCCGATCGGATCCGGCTCCTTGCGGGAAGCGACTTTACCGTTACCGGTACGGATCAGGACGGGAAGAGTTTCAGCCGGGACTTCACGGTTTCCGGGGTACTGCAAACCGGCGGAACCGAAGAAGCCTTCATCTTCATGGCCCTGGAGGACTTCGAGGATATGCGCGGGGACGGGGGCGCGGTGGATGTGGTGGAATGCAGCATTGCCCTTTCCGCGGAGGAGCTCCAGGGGATAGCGGAGCGGATCAGCGCCCTGCCCGGCGTAGAAGCCCGGCTTGTCAAACGGGTTACCGAATCAGAAGGCACGGTATTAACCAAACTCAAGACCCTGGTGTACCTGGTTACGGTCATCGTCCTGCTCCTGACCATGATCTGCGTGGCCACCACCATGATGGCGGTGGTTACCGAGCGGCGGAAAGAAATCGGCCTGCGGAAAGCCCTGGGCGCGGCTAACGGGAGCCTCATCACGGAGTTTCTGGGGGAGGGAATGTTCTTAGGCGGTTTAGGGGGATTGCTGGGGGCCCTCTGGGGAATCCTCTTTGCCCAGGCGGTAGCCCTCAATGTGTTCAATCGGCCGGTACGGTTTTTTCCCCTGCTTATCCCCCTTACGGTCATGGCCTCGATCCTCATCACCGGCATAGCCTGTATCATCCCGGTACGGAGCGCCGCTGACGTGGACCCGGCGGTCGTGTTACGGGGAGAGTAAGCCCGGACGGAGCCGGCATCCGGTACGGTGTAAGGCGGTTAAGCAACGCTGCTTGAAAGCCTAACCCCCTGCGGCGCACGGGGTTTACACCCGATTAAGGGATAAAGAAGAAAAAAGGGAGAAAAGAAAAAGAATGGATATTTTGGAGTTACAGGATATTGCTAAGGTCTATGGGAACCTCAAAGCCTTGCAGCATATCAACCTCACGGTGAAGCAAGGGGAATGGCTGGCCATCATGGGGCCTTCGGGCTCTGGGAAAACCACCATGATGAACATCATCGGCTGTATGGACAAGCCCTCCTCCGGGCAGGTGATTCTCGACGGAGTCAACATTTCCAAGGAAAGCGCCAAGCGGCTTACCACTACCCGGCGGGATAAGATCGGCCTTATCTTTCAGCAGTTCCATCTGGTGAATTACCTTTCGGCCCTGGAGAACGTGATGGTAGCCCAGTACTATCACAGTATGCCCGACGAAAAGGAAGCCCTGGAAGCCCTGGAACGGGTGGGCCTTAAGGACCGGGCCAAGCACCTGCCCGGCCAGCTATCCGGGGGGGAGCAGCAGCGGGTGTGCATCGCCCGGGCGCTCATCAACTACCCCGCCCTCATCCTGGCGGATGAACCCACCGGCAACCTGGACGAAGCCAACGAGCAGATCGTCATCGGGATTTTCAAGCAGCTTCACGCGGAGGGCAGCACCATCATCGTGGTAACCCATGACCCGGAAGTCGCGGAAGACGCGGAGCGGACGGTGATACTGGAACACGGCAGGATTAGCCGGATTGTTCACAATACGCCGCTGCCGCTGGATGCGGAAAGGAGCGGGGCATGAGAAAGACGGCGTATACGCTTGTGCTTATCGGGGTACTCGGATCGGTTTTAGGGCTCGCCGCATGCGGTAAAGCCGCATACCGGGACGGCGTGTATACCGGAACCAGCAACCCGGACGATACCGGCGCTTACGGGGAAGTGAGCCTCACCGTAGCGGACGGCAAGGTGAGCCGGTGCCGGTTCGTTACCTGGCAAAAGGATGGAACCATCAAGGGCGAAGATTATGGGAAAGTCAACGGGGAGATTTCCAACCAGGACTTCTACGACAAAGCCCAACTCGCGGTGCGGGCCATGGATCAGTACGCCGCTCAGTTTGCGGAAGTCCAGGACCTGAAGCGCGTAGACGCGGTAAGCGGCGCTACCAATTCTTACAACCAGTTTATTGAAGCGGTGGAACAGGCCCTAGAAAAGGCGAAGGATTAAGCAGCCTGATTCAGGAACCGTAATTGCTCAGTATAGACGCAGAGGAATGATGATCCGCACATTAACACGAATTGAAATCACGATATCATCAGCCTCTGGCAGGATAATCCCCGGTTCTTTTTTCTCTATCCCTATGCCGCTATCCTCCTGGACGCTCATTGACTTTCTACCAACTGCTGGGAGTATTCCAGATATTCGGCAATATGCTTGCTCGCGTTCAGTACATTCGAAACACTGTTCCTCACTTCCCCAGAAGCTGACTTTACATTCTCTATCCCTTGGTAAATGTCGTTGCTCTCTTTCTTTATTTCCAGTGAATCGTCCTGTACCAG
>JAISPY010000287.1 GCA_031274565.1 Treponema sp. | reverse complement strand
TTTCTGATTCAAAGAAAGTGTATGAACAATGAATTATTTTAAAAATGGGGATTTTTACTTGTTTTTTAATTATCCCCCCCCCCCCCCCCCTATTTTTGTAAGTGTTTCGAGGGGTCTGGTTATGTATGCCCATATCTTTTTTCCCTATTCTCTTGTCCACGGAGTCTCATCGAGCGCTAGGCTGACCATTATGGGTATGTTGCAGCGGGTTTATGGCGGCAATTGCCAGGCGCCTGCCTTGGTATCAAGCACGTTCTGGTAAAAGAACATATATTTATAAGGAGTGTATATGAAAAAAAACTATCCGTTATTGCTAAGCCTGACCCTGACGTCCTTGATGGGAGCTTGCGCTTCCGCTCCGAGGCCAAATCAGGCGACGGATCTCAATCTGCCGGATTTTGTGCGTAATCCGCCGGTACAGGAAGACATGCTCTTCGGCATCGGCAGCGCCACGGATGCCTTTGTTAATCAGGCATTGATCATCGCAGAGGCCCGGGCTCGTCAATCTTTGGCCTTTCAGTTGAACGCCCATGTCCAAGCCATGATTACCGACTATACCCGAACCGCGGGAACGGAGCATACTGCGGCGAGTCTGGAATTCGCGGAAACCGTCGGACGGCACTTAACCCAAACGACGCTGCAGGGCGCTGTACCGGTGCGGCGGCAAAAAACTCCGGACAAAACCTTCTGGGTCCTCGTGGCGTATAGTAAAGCAGATGCCGCCAAGTTCGCGGCCAAGATCATTGCGGAGGAAGCCTCCCAGTATGCGGAGTTTAAGGCTATGGATGCCCTCTCGTTGCTGGATCGCCAATTACAGCGAATCAACACAAAACCTGAAGTGGTTAATCAGTAAGGTAACAAGTAAGGGGGAGTATTATTCACAGCGTTGTGTATGCACTAGCATCCTGCGGTATTACTGCGGTATTGATGCCATGGGTTATTAAGCTCTGTAAAAAACAGGGCTGGTACGACCGGGTAAACAGCCGGAAAGTACATTCCGGGACTATTCCACGGCTGGGAAGCTGCGCCTTTGTGACGGTTTTTCTCGCGGCGGCCCTCCTCTATCTAGGGAGAACCCCGGGAAACCGTCTGGCCGTGTATCTCCCCATCTTAGGTGGAGGATTCCTGGTGTTTGTCCTGGGCTTGCTCGATGACCTCTATGAATTACCCGCCCGATACAAGCTGCTGGGTCAAGGTGTGGCGAGCCTTATTCCCCTGGTGTGCGGCCTGCATCTAACCAGGCTGGGTCCGCTGGAACTGGGCGGCCTGGGGCCGATTCTTACCTTCTGCTGGCTTATTGGGATGAGTAATGCCTTTAACCTGATTGACGGAGTGGACGCCCTCTGCGGTATCTTGTCCCTCAGTGTGCTGTTGACCCTGGGGCTGGTGCTAAGCCTCAACGGGGATGCGGACGCCGGGCTTGATGGCGCCCTTGAATTTATCCTGGGAGGGTGTATCCTGGGTTTTCTGGTGTATAACAAGCCTCCGGCGCGGATCTTCATGGGAGATGGGGGGAGTCAGTTTCTGGGCTTTATGATAGGGGCCTTGCCCCTGATCACCAGTTCGGCAGGGCTTACCTACAACCTGTTTCCCCTGGTGGCGGTACTGAGTTCGATTCCCCTGGTGGATACGATTGCGGCGATATGGCGGCGGACCCGGGAGGGTCGGTCATTTTTTACGCCGGATAAGCGGCATCTGCACCATAAATTGATGGAAATGGGCTATACGACGAAGGGTCTTCTGGGATTGATACTAACCATTCAAACGGTGCTCTGCGGCGTTTCATTGGTGGCGGTGCTCTGGCTTGGAGGCTTCAGGGGGTTTATCTTTCTGGCCGCGGCTTTTGGAGCAATGGCGGTGTTTTTCGCGGTGATCCACTATACGAGCCAGCGGGCCTCCCGGATCAAAGCGCATACGTCCCGGGCACCGGAAGGAAGGAAAACCCCGGAGGGTGCGTAGGTCCTGTAGGCAAACCGCTTTTTCTATGGGTTTATGCTGTGCCTACTTGAGGCAGTTCCAAAATGTCAAATTTTGGAACTGCCTCACTTGACTTTTTTTTTTCTTTCCAGTATGTTTAGATTCTCTTGGTAAAAAGTGGAGTAATGGAGGAAATTGCCTCACTCTATGATGATGCATATAAAAGGGAGTTTTTGATTCATGCCTACAATTAATCAGTTGGTTCGTTTCGGACGGCAGCAGATTACCACCAAAACGAAGTCTCCGGCGCTCCGCTCCTGCCCTCAGAAGCGGGGGGTTTGTACCCGTGTTATGACCGTTACCCCCAAGAAGCCGAATTCGGCGTTGCGGAAGGTTGCCCGGGTGCGGCTTTCCCATGGGACCGAGGTAACCGCCTATATTCCGGGTATTGGCCATAACCTGCAGGAACACTCGGTGGTGTTGGTTCGAGGGGGGCGGGTTAAAGACCTTCCGGGGGTGCGTTATCACATCATTCGGGGTGCCAAGGATACCCTGGGGGTGGGAGACCGCAAGCGGGGCCGATCCAAGTATGGAGCCAAGCGGCCTAAGGCATAAGGAGTACCCATGGGACGTAAAAAGAAGACCGTAGACCGGGGCATTGCGCCGGATCCAAAATACAATAGTGTAGTGGTTTCAAAATTCGTAAATCGGATGATGTGGGAAGGGAAGCGTTCTATTGGACTGCGTATTGTGCATGAGGCCCTGGATATACTCAAGGCCAAAACCGAGAAAGAACCCCTTGACGTTTTTCTTAAAGCCATAGATAATGTTAAGCCGGTGATTGAAGTGAAGTCCCGGCGGGTAGGGGGCGCAACCTATCAGGTCCCTATGGAGATTCGGGAGTCCCGGCGTGAAGCCCTGGGGATGCGCTGGATTATCAATGCGGCTCGATCGAAAACCGGTCATGCTATGGAAGATCGGCTTGCAGCGGAGCTTCTGGATGCATATAATAATACCGGGGTGGCTTTCAAGAAGAAAGAAGATACCCATAGGATGGCGGAGGCTAATAAGGCGTTTGCCCATTATCGATGGTGATTTGACCGGGGATGTTTTGGTGAGCGCATGAGGGAGTTCCGGGGAAGGTTCTCTGGAACATACTGATTTTTGAAATATAATTCGGCGCGGATCCGCGCCGGATGTCCTGTGCTAAGCGGCTTGTTTAAGACTAGGGCGAGGTGCGGGAGTCTCGATGATCCAAACCGATCATCATAGAAGCCGGGCGTGGGAAAGCGTCAGGGTTTCAGTGGCGTTGTGAGATGAGATAGGTGGAGCGGGATAGAGTATACTATGGGATGCCGTTGCGCGATCTGCATAGTTCTGTTCGTTTTATTACTTCTCTTTATGTATTAATCTATAACGCTGTATGATGTCGTTCATGGTATGCAGCCCGTGAGGGGGTCTTGCATGCTTTTGAATAGTTGGTTATTATACTGCATAATCAGAGATGGTTGTGCTTTTGTAGGTTGTACTACCATAATCGCCTAAAAAACGTAGGAGGATGCGTAATGGCAAAAGAGAAGTTTACTCGCGATAAGATACACATGAATGTCGGAACTATTGGTCATGTTGACCACGGTAAAACCACCCTTTCCGCCGCAATCACGATGTATTGCAATAAGAAGTATGGCGATAAGCTCATGCACTTTGATGATATCGATAATGCGCCGGAAGAGAAAGCCCGCGGTATTACCATTAATACCCGGCACTTGGAGTACCAGTCTGAGAAGCGGCACTATGCCCATATTGACTGCCCTGGACACGCCGACTATATTAAGAACATGATCACCGGCGCGGCCCAGATGGACGGAGCGGTGCTGGTGGTTTCCGCGCCCGATTCGGTTATGCCCCAGACGCGGGAGCACATCATTCTGGCTCGTCAGGTGGGGGTTCCTAACATCATCGTGTTCCTTAACAAGGTGGATCTGGTGGATGATCCGGAGCTCCTCGAGTTGGTGGAGGAAGAGATCAAGGATGTGCTTAATGCCAATGGGTTCCCGGGAAACGAAATTCCCATCATCAAGGGTTCCGCGTTCAAGGCTATGTCTGAACCGGATAATGCCGAGGCGGTAAAATGCGTCGAAGAGCTGTTGGTGGCTATGGATACCTATTTCCCGGATCCGGTGCGGGACAGTGACAAGCCCTTCCTCATGCCTATCGAAGATGTGTTCACCATTTCGGGCCGTGGTACGGTGGTAACCGGCAAGGTGGAACGGGGGTTTGTCAAGCTCAACGAGGAAGTTGAGATCGTCGGTATCAGACCCACCAAGAAGACCGTGGTTACCGGTATCGAGATGTTCAATAAGCTTTTAGAGAATGGGCAGGCGGGGGATAACATCGGTGCGCTGCTCCGGGGTGTTGATAAGGCTGAAGTGGAGCGGGGACAAGTGCTTGCCAAGCCCGGTTCCATCACTCCGCATCTCAAATTCAAAGGGCAGATTTACTGCCTTTCCAAGGAAGAAGGCGGACGGCATAGTCCCTTCTTTAGCGGGTATCGGCCGCAGTTTTATTTCAGGACCACGGATATCACCGGCACAGTACGGCTGCCCGAAGGAAGGGAAATGGTGCTGCCGGGGGATAACACCGAGATCTTTGGTGAATTGATTCATCCGATTGCTATGGAAAAAGGACTGCGGTTCGCTATCCGTGAGGGTGGAAAAACCGTTGCTTCTGGGCAGGTGGTTGAAATAATCGAATAACGCCCTTTGATGGGGGGAAGGTATTTGATGGGGCGCTGGTCTACGGATCAAATACCCCCTTTCTGGAGGAATAATGGATAAGGAACGAATTCGCGTACGATTGCGCGGGTTTGATGTGGAACTCATTGATCAGAGTGCGAAGTCTATCGTTCAAACGGTTCAGAATGCGGGGGCCCGGGTGACCGGCCCTATTCCGTTGCCGACGCGTATCAATAAGATAACGGTACTCCGTTCTCCTCATGTGAATAAGAAGTCCCGTGAGCAGTTTGAAATGCGGACCCATAAGCGTTTGATCGATATAATAAATCCTTCTCCCGAAGTGATGGATTCTTTAATGAAACTGGAGCTTCCCGCAGGGGTTGATGTGGAGATAAAACAGTAAAATCCGTTGGATTTTTGGTGTGCGGGTTGCGGTTTTATGTGGGCAGCGGGTCTTTGAAGGGCGGAGGTATGGAGCTTCGGGAGAAGGGAGCCGTGCTGTCGTAAGCGTGTAGTGCCTGCTCGAAATGAGCGGTTGGGGAGTTAAGCATGTTGGGGCTTTTGGCCAAGAAAGTGGGTATGACCCAGGTCTTTGACGATGTGGGAAGGCTTGTTCCGGTAACGGTATTGCGTATCGATCCGAATGTGGTGGTTGCTCAGAAAAACGAAGCAAAACACGGCTATGCAGCGGTGGTGCTTGGGGTAGATGATGAAAAGCCAAGCCGGGTAACGAAGCCCTATAAGGGGCAGTTCCCGGAAACGATAAGCCCTAAAAAGCATCTTAAGGAATTTCGTGATTTTGATAAGGATGTGGTTGTGGGAGATTCCCTGGGGGTAGAGCTTTTTGAGGGGTGTCGGTACGTGGATGTAACCGGCGTTTCCAAGGGTAAGGGCTTTCAGGGGGTTATGAAACGCTGGGGATTCAGCGGCGGTAGGCGTACCCACGGTTCTAAGTTTCACCGGGAACCGGGTTCTACCGGGCAGTCAACCTATCCGCATCGGACCTTCAAGAACGTGAAACTCCCGGGCCGTATGGGACGGGAACAGGTAACGGTGTTGAGTCTTAAAGTGGTTAAGGTTGATGCGGAGAAACAGCTCGTTATGATCCGGGGGGCGGTTCCGGGGATCAATAAGGGCTTGGTGGTGCTCAGGGCTGGGGTGAAGAAGTAGCGGGAAAGCGAGGGGATTAATGAATCGGACGGTATATTCCATTGAAGGGAAAGAGCTGCGGAGCGTGGAGTTGGATGACGAGGTATTCGGTCTTCCGGTACATGAAGCGGCTATCTGGTATGCGATCAATAACGAACTGGCCAATAAACGGTTGGGAACGGCGAGTACGAAGGATCGGGGAGAGATCCATGGCTCTAACGCCAAGCCCTATAAACAGAAGGGCACAGGCCGGGCGCGGCGGGGGGATAAGAAGTCACCGGTGATCGCCGGAGGCGGTACGGTGTTTGGTCCTAAGCCCCGGGATTTTTCCTATACGATTCCTAAGAAAGCAAAACGGCTTGCCTTGAAAAGTATTTTGAGTTTGAAAGTACAAAGCGACACTCTGAAAATAGTTGAAGATTTTTCGATAGTTTCGGGAAAGACCAAGGACTTGGCAGGCTTGCTTGCCCACTTTGGCCCGGGAGAGCGGACGGTTATTATTCTCAAAGACGATGATCCCCTGGTAAAGCGGGCGGGGGCCAATATACCCTGGCTCAGCTTCCTCTCCTATAATCGGCTGCGGGCCCACGATCTTTTTTATGGCCGCCGGGTGCTGCTTTTGGAGACCGCGGCGCAAAACTTGAATGCCTTTTATGGTTCAGAGGCATTGAGGCCCGGTAGTGAACAGGGAGAGGCGAACATATGATCCAGGGAACGATTATTGCGGAAAAGGTACTAATTGAACCGGTGCTTTCGGAAAAAACCAATATCCTGCGGGAAGAGGGAAAGTATGTGTTTCGGGTGGATCCCGCTGCCACGAAGTTACAGATAAAAGAAGCGGTTCGAATCTTGTTTAAGGTCCATCCGATTTCCTGCTGGGTGATGGTGGTGGGGGGTAAACCCAAGCGGCAGCGGTATCGGTCGGGGTATACCTCCTCCTGGAAGAAGGCGATTGTCCGGCTGCCGAAGGATGAGAAGATAAGCCTTTTTGAGGGTATATAAGGAACGATCATGGGAATAAAAACCTATAAGCCGATAACCGCGGGGATGCGGCAGTGGATTAGTTTGGACTATTCCGAGCTTTCCAAGCATGTTCAGCCAGAGAAGTCACTGACCTCGGGCCGGGCGGAACGGGCCGGGCGGGATACCCAGGGCCGTATCAGCGTCTGGCATAAGGGGGGAGGCCATAAGCGGCGTTACCGAACCATAGATTTTAAGCGGGATAAGATCGGCGTTCCTGGTAAGGTTGCGACCATTGAATATGATCCGAATCGGAGTTCCAACATTGCGTTGATCGTCTATGCTGATGGGGAGAAACGGTATATCCTCGCACCCAAGGGGCTTGAGCGGAATGCCCGGATTCTCAGCGGTCCTGGTTCGCCGATTGAGATCGGTAATGCCCTGCCGTTAGAAAACATCCCCCTGGGATTTACGGTGCATAATATTGAGCTTACCTTGGGTAAGGGGGGGCAGATGGCTCGATCCGCGGGGACGAGCGCGCTTATTGCCGCCAAAGAAGGGGATTACGTTACCCTGAAGCTCCCCTCCGGGGAAATGCGGATGGTATTCAAGAAATGTTATGCCACCATCGGGACCGTAGGAAACGAAGACCACATGAACACCCAGTTCGGCAAGGCCGGCAGGAAGCGGTGGCTGGGGGTACGGCCCACGGTACGGGGTATGGTCATGAACCCGGTGGATCATCCCCACGGGGGCGGCGAGGGAAAGAACAAGGGTATTCATCCGGTAAGCCCCTGGGGACAGCCGACTAAAGGGTATAAGACCCGGAGTAAGCATAAGCCGTCGTCTCGGTTTATTGTGAGCCGCGGGAAAAAGAAATAGGAGCGCAGGGTGTCAAGGTCTATTAAGAAAGGGCCCTTCATAGAGAAGAGTCTCTATAAAAAAGTACTGGAGATGAGTAAGGTCAGGGACAGGAAGCTAATCAAGACCTATTCCCGCTGTTCCACTATTATTCCTGAAATGGTGGGAGGGACCATTTCCGTTTATAACGGTAAAACCTGGATTCCCGTATACATTACGGAAAATCTGGTCGGTCATAAACTGGGTGAATTCGCGCCTACCCGGATATTCCGGGGTCATGCGGGTTCGGACAAGAAGGCCGCTAAATAGTAGGTAGGTATATGGAAACAACGAGCGGTTATAGGGCAGTAACGAAGTACCTTATTGCATCTCCTTTTAAGATCCGGCCGGTGGCGGACTTGATACGGCGCAGGTCATACCCTGAGGCTATGTCGTTACTGGAAAATATGCCCCATAAGGGCGCGCGACTCCTTAGGAAAACCGTGAAATCCGCCGCTTCCAATGCCCTGGGTCAAAATAAAGGGCTTGAGGAAGATATGTTATACGTGAGGGATGTGATGATCGATGAAGGCCCTCGAATGAAGCGGGTATGGTTCCGGGCCCGAGGGCGTGCGGACATGCTTCTCAAGAGGATGTGTCATATTACCGTGGTAATTGATGAAACCAAAAAGGCGGGGAATTAAAGTGGGACAAAAAGTTAATCCGATTGGACTGCGCATTGGTATCAATAAAACCTGGGGTTCGAGGTGGTATGTAGGTCCTAAGGAGTATGCCAATACCCTGCATGAGGATATACAACTGCGTAAACGTATTATGGGCTTGCCTGAAACCAAGGGGGCGGATATTGCCGAACTGGAGATTATCCGGCATCCTCAGCGGATCACCATTACCATTCATACCGCGCGGCCCGGAGTCATTATCGGTACCAAGGGCGCCAATATTGAGAAAATAGGAATGGATCTGCAGAAGCAGGTCAGTAAAAAAATTCAGATTAAGATCAAGGAAGTGCGTAACGCGGATAACAACGCCCAGATCATCGCTCAAAATGTCGCCCGGCAGCTCTTGGCCCGTTCGTCCTTTAGGCGGACCATGAAGCAGGCCATCAGCAACGCCATTAAGAAGGGGAACGCCCAGGGGGTGAAGGTACGGCTTTCAGGCCGTCTGGGAGGGGCGGAAATGTCCCGGACCGAGGAGGCCAAAGAAGGCCGAATCCCGCTCCATACCCTGCGGGCGGATATTGATTATGGGTTTGCGGAGGCGCATACCACCTTTGGGGCCATCGGTGTCAAGGTATGGGTCTACAACGGCATGAAATATGGTAAAGAGCAAAAGGAAGACGCCGGCGCTTTGGTGCGTAAACGCCGGGAACGTGTTCCGGCGAGGAGTTAAGTATGTTGAGTCCTAAGCGTGTTAAATTCCGTAAAGTACAGCGGGGTACGATGCCGGGGAATGCTACCCGGGGAAATCGGGTGGTGTTTGGAGATTATGCCTTGGTTGCCATGAACCGCATGTGGATCACGAACCGGCAGATCGAAGCTGCTCGTATTGCCCTGAACCGCCATGTGAAGCGGGGGGGGAAAATATGGATTCGTATTTTCCCGGATAAACCCTATTCAAAGAAGCCCGCGGAGACCCGTATGGGTAAGGGTAAGGGCGCGCCGGAATACTGGGTTGCGGTGGTGAAGCCGGGGACCGTGATGTTTGAGCTGGGGGGCATTGAGAAATCCCTGGCCCAAGAAGCCATGACCTTGGCCGGTTCTAAGCTTCCGATAAAAACCCGGTTTGTTGCCCGGGCTGATTTCGAGCTTGGTGCATAAAGGAATACAGGGGAAAAATGAAAAATTCGTTTAAAAATCTGTCTTTCCCTGAGCTTAAGGCGAAACGGGAAGAACTCAACAAGAAATATATGGAATTTCGTTTCCAGAGTGTTATTGGGCATGTGGATAACCCGCTTGAAAAGCGTACCCTGCGGAGGCAGATTGCCCGGCTTAATGCCTTGATCTGGCAGCATGAGCTGGCTTCCAAGGCGGAGTAAAGGAGCATACGGTGGCAGAGCAGCTGGTGAAGGCAAAAAAAGGAAAGAAAGAGTTTGTCGGGCTGGTTAAAAGTGATAAGATGGATAAGACCATCGTGGTCGCGGTGGAGACTACGACCTTGCATCCGTTGTATAAGAAGTATGTGAGGCGGATCAAGAAGGTAAAGGCCCATGACCAGACCAATGAGGCAAAGATCGGAGACCGGGTCCGGGTGGTGGAATGCCGGCCGCTCAGCAAGGACAAGTGTTGGAAACTGGCGGCGATAGTAGAACGCGCACAATAGGGATTGTTTCCCATTGAATGGTTTGCCGGCGGGATTATGGTAAGCATCAAGCTATGGAGTAAAAGAAAATGATTCAGGTGGAGACGTTCCTGAATGTGGCGGATAATTCAGGCGCTAAGATCGTACAGTGTATCAAAGTTTTGGGCGGTTCTAAGCGGAAGTACGCGAGTATTGGGGACATTATTGTGGTGGCGGTCAAGGATGCCTTGCCGACATCGAATATAAAGAAGGGTTCCGTTGAAAAGGCGGTGGTGGTGAGAACCCATAAGGAATACCGGCGTCCTGACGGCACGTACATCCGCTTCGACGATAATGCCTGTGTTATTATTGACGCAAGTTTGAATCCTAAGGGAAAGCGCATTTTCGGCCCGGTTGCCCGGGAATTACGGGAGAAGGATTACATGAAGATTGTATCCCTCGCCCCGGAGGTGCTCTAGGACCTTGAGGACTCTCTTTCATGCGCAGGCGCCTTGGGGACGCGGGGTATGGAAAGGGTGATATGTGCGGCTAAAAGCCGTACGCAGAATAAGGAGCGGCGGTATGGGAGCGGTTACGCAACATAAATTTAAGGTAAAGAAAGAAGATACCGTCCAGATCATTGCAGGCAAGGACAAGGGAAAGCGGGGGCGGATCTTGAAGATCTTCCGCGACAAGGACCGGGTCGTTGTGGAAGGCGCTAACATCGTCAAGAAAGCGAAGAAGCGCCGTAATCAGCAGGATCGGGGCGGAATTTTTGAGATAGAGGCTGCGATCCACAGCTCCAATGTGCAGATCGTATGTAAAAGATGCGGACCTACCCGGATAGGGTTTAAGCTGGACGGGGATACCAAGACCCGGATCTGTCGAAAATGCGGAGAGGCGTTGTAATGAAAGACGTTGAAACGAAAGGGGTTGAAAAGAAGGGGTATGAACCGCGGCTCAAGAGCCTATACAAAGAGCAGATTGCCCCTGCGCTCTTCAAGGAATTTGGTTATACGTCCACGATGCAGACGCCACGCTTGGAGAAGATCGTGGTGAGTATGGGGGTTGGGGAGGCGCTACAAAACAAGAAACTCTTGGATGCGGCGGTGGATGATCTCACCCTTATCACCGGGCAGAAGGCGGTTAAGACCAAGGCGCGCAAGAGCATCGCCAACTTCAAGATCCGGGAAGGCCAGGAAATCGGGGTGAAGGTTACTCTGCGGGGGACCATGATGTATGAATTCCTGGATAGGCTCGTGAATGTGGCGCTTCCCCGGGTCAAGGACTTTCGGGGGGTCAATCAGAACGCTTTTGATGGGCACGGAAACTACTCTCTCGGTATCACCGAGCAGATTATTTTTCCGGAAATTGATTTCGATAAAATTGAACGGGTAGCCGGACTCAATATCGCCATCATTACGACGGCGCGGACCGATGCGGAGGCCAAGATATTCCTCTCCAAGTTCGGTATGCCCTTTAGAAAGTAAGGGAGGTATTATGGCAAGAAAAGCGATGATCATAAAGGCGCTCCGGACGCCTAAATATAAGACACGAAAGGTGAACCGTTGCCGGATCTGTGGACGGGCCAGGGGATACCTCCGCAAATTTGAGATGTGCCGCCTTTGTTTTCGCAAATTTGCGAGTGAAGGGCTGATACCGGGCGTCACTAAATCCAGTTGGTAATAAGGAGGAAAGGATGAGCATTTCTGATCCCATAGCGGATATGTTAACCAAGATCCGGAATGCCGGGATGGCAAAGCATGAAAAGGTTGATATTCCTGCCTCCAAGTTGAAGCTTGAAATCGTCAAAATTTTAAAAACCGAAGGGTATATCAAAAATTTTAAAAAGGCAACCCAGGACGGCGTCAGTGTTATTCGGGTGTTTCTGAAATACGATGAACAAACCGGGCCGATTATCCACGGCATTGAAAAGGTTTCCAAGCCGGGCCGTCGGGTGTATGCGGGGTATAAAAACATGCCCCGGGTGTTTAATGGGTATGGTACGTTGATCGTTTCGACGTCCATGGGCGTTACCACGGGCAAAAAGGCCGCTGAAAAGAAAGTAGGCGGAGAAGTCATCTGTACCGTCTGGTAAGTGGAAGGAGAGGAAGTGTATGTCACGTATCGGCAAAATTCCGGTTCAGGTTCCTCAAGGGGTAAAAGTGAGCTTCCAGGATGCGGTTATGACCGTGGAAGGTCCCAAGGGAACCCTGACGCAATCATACCATCCGGTTATAACCTTTACGCCGGAGGGAGATAAGATATTGGTCTCCCGGGCTAATGAGGAGAAGCAGACCAAGGCATTTCACGGCCTGTACCGCAACTTACTCAACAACATGGTAATAGGCGTATCCAAGGGCTTTATCCGGGTCCTGGTCATTACCGGGGTAGGTTACCGGGCGGAAGTGCAGGGTAAACGCTTATCCATGAGTTTAGGGTATTCCAATGACCTCGTGGTGGGCGTCCCCGAAGACCTTACCGTGGCTACCGAAGCAGGTGGAAAGCTCGTCATAAGCGGCATTGATAAGCAGCGGGTCGGTGAATTCGCCGCAGAGATCCGTAAGCTCCGGCTCCCTGAACCCTATAAAGGCAAGGGAATCCGGTATGAGGATGAACAAATCAGACGGAAAACCGGTAAGTCCGGGGTTAAATAGGGTGTACGTATGATACGAAAAATACTTGAAAAAGACCGGAAGCGGCTTAAACGAAAGGTTCATATCCGTAAGGTGATTTCCGGTACGCCGGAACGACCTCGGATGAGCGTAACTCGAAGCAACCGGGCTTTGTATATCCAGATCATTGATGATACCAAGGGCCATACGGTGGCTTGTGCTTCGACTCGGGAGCAGGAGTTGCGGAACATCAAGGCAACGGTGGAGGGAGCGGCGCAACTGGGGGAGATCATGGGCAAGCGGTTGCTGGAAAAGAACATCACCCAGGTGGTATTTGATAGAAACGGGTATTTATACCATGGCTGCGTGAAAGCGATGGCCGACGGAGCCCGGAAAGCCGGGATTCAGTTCTAGGGGGTAGGGGCAGCATGGAACATACACGGGACCGGGACAGATACCCGGAGAAAGATAAGGAATTTGTGGAGAAGCTGGTGAAGCTCAACCGGACCGCTAAGGTCGTGAAGGGGGGGCGCCGGTTTTCCTTTTCGGCCTTGACCGTTATTGGGGATCGCAAGGGCAATGTGGGCTATGGTTTTGGAAAGGCTAATGATGTTTCTGAGGCCATCCGTAAGAGTGTAGAGAAGGCCAAACGGAATTTGGTGCCGCTGCCGATCAAAAATGGAACCATCCCCCATGAAATTCAGGGGATATTTAAGGCTTCCAAGGTCTTGCTGAAGCCTGCCTGTTCCGGGACCGGGATCATCGCCGGCGGGCCAGTGCGGGCGATCATGGAGGCTGGAGGCGTAACCGATGTCTTGAGCAAGTCCATCGGCGCTTCAAGCCAATACAACGTGCTCAAGGCAACCTTTGATTGTATCAGTAAACTGATGGATGCGAAGACCATTGCCAAAAATCGGGGTAAATCCCTCAAGGAACTATGGGGGTAGTATATGGCGCAGAGGATTAGTATACGGTTGGTTCGCAGCACCATAGGGACGCTTCCCAAGCAGCGGGCCACGGTTCGTTCCCTCGGCTTGCGGAAGATCGGATCCCAGGTTGAACAGGAAGCAAGCCCTGCAGTGTTGGGGATGGTTAAGGCGGTATCCCATCTGGTTTTGGTGAAGGAGCTGACGTAATGCAGGATTTTGACTTACATGCCCCCCAAGGGGATCATAAACGGAAACGGATCATCGGCCGAGGACAGGGGTCCGGACGGGGGACTACTGCGGGGAAGGGTAACAAAGGACAGAAGGCCCGTTCCGGGGGTAAAACCTACGTGGGATTTGAGGGGGGACAGATGCCCCTGTATCGACGGCTTGCCCAGCGGGGTTTTTCTAACTATCCTTTTAAAAAAGAATTTCAGGTGGTAAATCTGAGGGACATCGAGGCTCGCTATGCGGATGGTGAAATCGTGGATGGGGCAACCCTGCGGCAGAAAGGCTTGATTAAAGGACCTATGGCGGTGAAGATCCTCGGAGACGGGACGTTTACCAAGAAACTCACCTTCAGAATAAGCGCCATGTCCGCCTCCGCGAAAGCGAAGATCGAGCAGGCGGTGGTGGGTGCAGGCGGCGGCGATACCGATGTATGAGCTGGGATGGTTTGTACGCCCGAAAGGCTGTGGTAAAGTATTACTAATGGTTAAGGATAAGGTACATGGCTAATCCAGTGATCGGTATTTTCAGGGTAAAAGAACTGCGGGAACGGATTTTGTTCACTGCGTTGATGCTGGTGGTGTTCCGGATTGGCGCGGTGCTTCCCATCCCGGGTATCAACGTGGGTGAACTGAACGCGTATTTTCTTTCTCAGCAAAATTCCGGTAATCCGATTGTGGATTATCTTGACTTTTTTGCCGGCGGCGCGTTTTCGAACTTCTCCGTATTCATGCTGGGGATCATGCCCTATATCTCCATGTCGATCATCATGCAGCTTTTGCTCATCGTGTTTCCCAGTCTCAAGAAGATATCCCAAGAGGAGGGGGGTAGGAAGAAGATCCAGTCCTACCAGCGGCTGGGAACGGTGGCGGTCTGCCTCATTCAATCCTTCGCGGTTACCCAGTATGCCCAAAGCATCTCCCGGAGTGTGGAAAACCTGCTGAGTATGCAGATGCTTCCGTTTACCCTTATTGCTATGCTCACGGTAACCGTGGGAACCATGTTTCTCATGTGGATAGGGGAGCAGATCACCCGGCGGGGCATCGGGAACGGCATATCCCTCTTGATCTTCGCGGGGATCGTGGCCCGGCTTCCCCAAGCGGTCTGGGAGCTTTTTGGCCGGGTACGGAGCGGAGACCTCAATCTGGTGTTTGTGATCGTGGTGGTTGCCATGTTTGTCGGAGTGGTGGCCCTGGTGATCTTTGAGCAGCAGGGCCAGCGGAAAATTCAGGTGAATTACGCGAAGCGGGTGGTGGGGAGGCGTATGTACGGCGCGCAGAACACCTATATACCCTTCAAAATTAATCCGTCAGGGGTTATTCCGGTTATCTTTGCCTCGTCGATCCTCACCTTTCCTTTGCAGATTGCTTCCACGATCGGGGGTAATGTGGCGTGGCTTGGGGCGGTTTCCCGGGTGTTAAGTCCCCAGGGATTGTTGTATAATATCTTATATGTGATACTGATCATATTTTTTGCCTATTTCTATACCCAGGTGAGTCTCAACCCCATAGAAATTGCCAAGAATATTCGTGAGAATGGGGGTTCCATACCGGGTATCCGGACCGAACGGATTGAAGAATACCTGACCAAGATATTAAACCGGATCGTGCTCCCCGGTTCTTTTTATCTGGCCCTGATTGCGATAATTCCGACGATTATCCAGCGGCTGTTTAATTTTCCCACGTCGATTTCGTACTTGATGGGAGGCACGAGTCTCCTGATTCTGGTGGGAGTTGACCTGGATACCATGAGCCAAATTGAGGGGCTGCTCAAGATGCACCACCATGAGGGACTGACTAAGCGGGGCCGGCTCCGGGGCCGGAACCTCTAGTCTGGGCGTCCGCTTATAAAACAAGTTATCCTGTATCGAGCAGGGTGATTATAAAGGGAGAGTATGGATGAAAGTCCGAACGAGTGTTAAACCGATTTGTGATAAATGCAAAGTGATCAAGCGGAACGGTATCATACGGATCGTTTGTCAGAACCCTAAGCATAAACAAAAGCAAGGGTAGGAGTAGGTATGGCGCGTATCGCGGGGGTTGATCTCCCTAATAAGCATGTAAACATTGCGTTGACCTATATTTTCGGCATTGGCAGGTCGAGTGCGGACGCAATTTGCGTCAAAGCAAAACTTGATCCCCAGCGGCTCATCAATGATCTATCTGCGGAGGAGCTTAACGGCTTACGGCAGCTCATTGAGAACGAGTATAAAGTCGAGGGGCGTTTACGCACCGAGATTGCTCTGAATATCAAGCGGCTCATGGATATTGGCTGTTATCGTGGGTTGCGGCATCGTAAGGGTTTACCCCTACGGGGTCAACGGACCCGGACCAATGCCCGTACCCGGAAGGGTAAGAAGAAGACCGTGGCAGGTAAGAAGAAATAAGGTAAGCGGAGGATAGGGTGGCTGCTAATACAAAGAAGCGGAAAGAGAAGAAGTCCGTATATGAAGGGAACGTCTATATTCAGGCTACGTTCAATAATACGATTGTTACCATCACTGATATCATGGGAAACGCCGTTTCTTGGGCGAGTTCTGGAGGGCTTGGATTCAGGGGCGCCAAAAAATCCACTCCCTTCGCTGCACAGACGGTAACTGAGACCGCTGCACAGAAGGCTATACAGGTGGGACTCCGGGAAGTGCATGTCTACGTTAAGGGTCCCGGAATAGGCCGGGAATCGGCGATTCGGCAGCTAGGCGCCCTGGGTATCAGGGTAAAATCGATCAACGATGTAACGCCGATTCCGCATAACGGCTGCAGGCCTCGCAAAACCAGGCGCATCTAAGGGGGAAGAAGACTATGGCACGATATACCGGACCGGTGTGCCGATTATGCCGGGCAGAGCAGAAGAAGTTGATGCTCAAAGGCGGACGGTGCAGAAGTGATAAATGTCCGATTAATAAGAAACGTCCCGCACCGGGTAAAGACCCCAAGGCACGGCCAGGGAAGCGTTCGGATTACGGCATACAGCTCCGGGAAAAACAGAAGCTCAAGAGAATATACGGTATGCAGGAAAAACAGTTCAGCCTTTTCTTTGAACGGGCCTTATATATGAACGGCATTACCGGGGAAAATCTCTTTGTCTTATTGGAACGACGGCTCGACAATGTGGTATACCGTTTGCGTTTCGCGGTGAGCCGGAGTCAGGCCCGGCAGATTGTGCTCCACGGACATGTGGCGGTTAATGGGAAACGGGTGAATGTGCCCTCCTATTTGGTTCGGCCCGAGGATACGATCGAGATTGGGGAATCCGGTAAGGGGCTGGTGGTTATCAAAGACGCCTTAAAGGAATACCATAAATCCGGGCTCATGCCCTGGCTCAGTCTTGATCCTGACACCATGAAAGGGAAGTTCCTCTCTGCGCCTCGGCGGAGCGACATAACTGACCTCACGGATATCAAAGAACAGATGATTGTTGAATTATATTCTAAATAAGGAGTCCCCATGGCCCGTAAGAACCTTCTTAAAGGTTACAAACGCCCGAAGGGTATCACCTTTGACTATGGTGATCTCAAACCAGACTATGCAAAGTTCACCGCCGCTCCTTTTGAACCGGGATTCGGAACGACCATTGGTAATACTCTGCGGAGGGTGCTCCTTTCATCGATCCAAGGTTATGCGATTACCGCCATTAAGATCACCTCCTACGATGCTGCGGGAGTGGCCCATACGGTTTCCAGTGAATTCGAGACTATCCCGAATATCGTCGAAGATACCCTGGAGGTACTCAACAACCTGAAGCAAATCAGGCTTCGACTCCCTGCGGACACGGAAGAGGATGTCCTCTTGTATGAGTGGTCCGGCAGCCGGGAAGTGCAGAGCGATGACTTTGAACGAATCGGCCAGGTCGATGTGCTGAGTACCGGTCAGCATATTATGACCCTCATGGATGATGCCCGGGTTGAGTTTGAGATACAGATCGAGCTGGGCCGGGGCTATGTTCCCGCCGAGGTGAACGAGCGCTATGTGGATGTGATCGGGACTATCCCCATGGATGCGATTTTTTCTCCGGTGAAGAAGGTGAAATTTACCGTGGAGCCTACCCGGGTAGGACAGCGCAGCGATTATGACAAGCTGGTGCTGGAGCTCTGGACCGATGGAACCATCCGGCCGGAAGATGCCTTAGCCGAGGCCGCGAAGATCCTTAAGGAACACCTGTCGGTTTTCATTAACTTTGATGAGAATAACCTAGGCTCTGATGATGATTTTGACGAAGATGATGAGCGGATCCGGCAGCTTCTCAATACCCCGGTGGAAGAATTGGAACTATCGGTCCGTTCATCGAACTGTCTTAAGAACGCAAACATTAAGACCATTGGTGAGTTAACCCGGAAAACCGAGGATGATATCACCAAGACCCGTAATTTTGGGAAAAAGTCCCTCCAGGAAATTAAGGAAAAACTCAAGGAGTGGAACCTGAGTCTGGGGATAACCGACCTCAATGTGTTACGAAACGCGGTAAAGAGTACTCCCCAAGAGGAAGAAGAAAAGGAAGAAGAAGATGAAGCATAAAAGAGGGTTTAATCCCCTGGAACGAATGGCGGCTCATCGGAAAGCCCTTCATCGGAATATGGTTACCTCCTTATTGAGGTATGAACGGATCCGGACCACTAAGGCGAAGGCCCTGGCAGTTCGCCGGAGCGCTGAAAAACTGATAACCCGGGCAAAGGTTGATTCGGTTCATAATCGGCGGATCGTGTCTAGCCGCCTCTTTGATGAGGGCATCGTGGCGAAGTTGTTCACCGATATTGCCCCCCGCATGAAGGACCGCCCAGGCGGGTATATCCGGATACTTAAACTCGGTGAGCGCGGGGGAGACGCGGCGGAGCTGGTTTTGCTTGAACTGGTTGATTATACGCTGGATACCACGGATAGTTCAGGGAAGAAGGCAAAAAAGGCCAGCAAGCAGGATGCCAAAAAGCATGAAAAAGGAACACCGTAAGGGGGATCGCCATGTCTAAAGCGCATAGAGGTAAGGGAATCGGGGACTTGGTTTCCCGCGGTCGAGGTCAATGCCCGGTTTGTAAACGGAGTAGGGTGAAGTTGCTGTACGAATTGGAAGGAGACGCAAAGGTTAAGGTCTGTAAGGTCTGTAAGGCCGCGATTAAGCATGGGAAGAAGCAACTCGTCCCAAGCTGAGTCCAGTGATCCCGAGCTCCGGTATAAGCGACTGTCTCAAGGGGCAGTCGCTTTTGTATGGAGGGGCTGAGGTATCGCACACAATATTTTTAGATGAAGCGCTTGCACTAATAACATATAAAATATATGATATTACTAAGAAACTGCAACGCTGGGTTTTATAGATGGAGGTGCGGTGGATCATGGATAGGGCGTTTATACTACAATGTACTCCGCTGTACATCAACGCGATGGGGCTGGTCCTCAGACTCTGCGTGGTGGGGGTGCTCTTTTCTCTGGTAATCGGGCTTTTCTGTGCCCTGGTCCGGTATTACCGTATTCCCGTTCTGACAGGGATTACGGGTATGTATATAGAACTTTCCCGGAATACTCCCCTGGTGATTCAGCTTTTTTTCCTCTACTTCGGGCTGCCTCGGGTGGGGGTCACCCTCGATGCTTTTACCTGTGCGGTAACCGGTCTGTCCTTTCTGGGAGGTAGCTATATGGCAGAGGCGTTCCGGGGCGGCTTGGAGGCGATTGGCAAAGGGCAAATAGAATCAGGTCTTTCCATCGGCCTTTCGCAGGCCCAGCTTATCCGCTATGTGGTGCTCCCCCAGGCTCTGGCAGTGGCGGCTCCTGCGCTGGGGGCCAATGTGATTTTTTTGTTAAAGGAAACCAGCGTGGTCAGCATCGTTGCCTTGGCGGATTTGATGTCCCTGGCCAAGGATCTTATTGGTTTGTACTACAAAACCAACGAGGCGCTCCTGTTGTTGGTGGCCGGGTATTTAGTTTTGCTCATTCCCCTTTCAGGGTTGTTCTGGTTCGCAGAAAGGAGGCTGCGGTATGCAGGATTTGGGCATTAGGGTTTTGGTTGAAGGGGTAAACCTCCTCCGGCTCCTGGGGGGACTCGGGGTTACCGCCCGGATAGCCGGTATGGCGGTGGCTTTTTCCCTGGTGCTGGGTATTCTTTTTGGTATTCTTATGACTCGCCGGAATCCGGTGCTGCGGTTTCTGTGCCGCGTTTATTTGGAAACCCTGCGGATTGTGCCTGTTTTGGTATGGCTTTTTATTGTGTACTTTGGTCTTTCCCGGAACTTTCATATCAACCTAAGCGGGGAGGCGGCGTCGATCCTGGTGTTTACCCTTTGGGGAACCGCTGAAATGGGAGATATGGTCCGAGGCGCGGTTACCAGTCTCCATAGGCATCAGTACGAAAGCGGCTATGCCCTGGGACTTTCGGAGACCCAGGTGTACCGGTATATCATCATTCCCCAGGCAGTGCGCCGGCTTGTGCCGGGGGCGATTAACCTGATGACGCGGATGATAAAAACCACCTCCCTGGTGGTGCTGATCGGCATTATGGAGATGCTCAAAGTCGGCCAGCAGATTATTGAAACCAATTTTTTGAAAAGTCCTACCGCGGCATTCTGGGTCTATGGGCTGATATTTTTCCTTTATTTTATGCTCTGTATGCCCGTGTCCCGCCTCTCAAAGCGTTTGGAACGGCGGTGGCAGAGTTGAGGTGGCGAATATGACGGATAGGATAATCAGGGATGCGGGAGAAAACAGCGCGGTCGGATCCGCCCCGGTGCGGCCGGCGCCTGTTCTGGAAATAGCGCATCTGTACAAGGCCTATGACGGCGTTCCCGCGCTTAAGGATATTTCGCTGCGGATAGCCAGGCAGGAAGTCGTGGTCATGCTCGGTCCTTCGGGCTGTGGAAAGACTACCCTCCTGCGGTGCATGAACGGACTGGAACCGATTCAGGCCGGGGAAATCCTGCTGGACGGCGTGGCGTTAAACCGCGCGAAAACCGACTGGCGGCGTATCCGCCAGAAAATTGGCATGGTGTTTCAGAGTTATGAACTGTTTCCCCACATGACGGTGTGGGAGAATATTCTTCTGGGGCCGCTCAAGGTGCAGAAACGGGAGCGGAAGGAAGCGGAAGACGCAGCTAGGGTCTTACTTGAAAGAGTCGGTTTATATGAGAAGCGCAGGGCCTTTCCCCGACAGCTTTCAGGGGGACAAAAACAACGGGTCGCCATAGTTCGGGCACTGGTGATGGAGCCGGAAATCATGCTCTTTGACGAGATTACCGCGGCACTGGATCCGGAGATGGTACGGGAGGTACTGGATGTGATGTTGGAATTGGCAAAGAGCGGGATGACCATGGTTATCGTTACCCATGAGATGCAGTTCGCAAAAGCTGCCGCAGACCGTATCGTTTTTATGGACGGAGGAGAAATCGTCGAGGATAGCCCACCTGAGGATTTTTTCACCAAACCTAAAACAGAACGGGGCTGCAGGTTTTTGAATATTTTTCAATTTTAATTTTTTGTATTTTGTTATGTATGGAGGACCTAGTAATGAAAAAGCTAATTATCGGTGTTTTGGCTTTCATGTCGGCGGTTTCGGTCTTTGCGAGCGGAACAAAAGAAGCGGTCAATGGGCTGGAGAAGATCAAGCAGGCCGGAAAAGTGCGGATAGGCGTTTTTGCGGATAAGCACCCCTTTGGGTATGTCGATGCCCAGGGTACCTTTCAGGGCTATGATGTGTACTTTGCTCATCGCATTGCCCAGGATCTTCTAGGGGACCCAAACGCCATAGACTTTGTAACGGTGGAACCCGCGAGCCGCGTGGAACATCTTGAGTCTGATAAGGTTGATATCATCCTTGCCAACTTTACCGTAACGCCCCAGCGGGCCGAAGTGGTTGACTTTGCCCTGCCCTATATGAAGGTTGCCCTGGGCATCGTTTCCCCGGATGCTGCACCCATTACGGATATTTCCCAGCTCATAGGGAAAAAACTTATCGTTATCAAGGGAACCACCGCGGAAACCTATTTTACGGAAAAGTATCCCCAGATTGAGCTCGTAAAGTTCGATCAGATTTCCGAAGCCTTTAACGCGCTGAAGGATGGCCGTGGTGCGGCCTTGTCCCAGGACAATACCCTGCTGTTCGCTTGGGCGATTCAGAACCCTGGTTTTACCACCCGTATCGGTTCCATCGGCAGCCTCGACACCATTGCTCCGGCGGTACGGAAAGGCAACAAGGCTCTGTTGGATTGGCTTAACCAGGAAATCCGTTCCGGTGTGGGTCCCAATTTTTTCCACGAAGATTACCGGGCTACCCTGCTTCCTGTTTACGGCGACACGGTCGATCCTGAATCAGTGGTGGTTGAGCAGGGTGTGGTGTCATAAGGCCACTACCTATCGAGTGATTCCGGTAGTAAATCATGGTATTCTTAGGACTGAAGGGTAAAGAAGCTCTTTGTGTTGACGCCGCCTTTATTTTTCCCCGGCGGGATAGA
>JAISPY010000269.1 GCA_031274565.1 Treponema sp. | reverse complement strand
TCCCGCAGGCCTCCCAGGGAAATCCGCACGAAGCGCCGTCCCAGGGCCTGGGCCAGGGATTTACCCAAGCTGGTTTTTCCGGTTCCCGGGGGGCCTACCAAACAGATGATGGGGCCTTTTTGCGGGGTTTCTTCCTGGGCTCTGGCTTGTCCTAAGGAAATAAGCCGGTGGACCGCAATGAATTCCAGAATCCGTTCCTTGGGTTTACGCAGGCCCAAGTGGTTGGCCTCCAGGATCTTTTCCGCTTCCCCCAGATCCCCGGCATCGACGGTACACTCCGTCCACGGAAGGTCCGCAATCCATTCCAGATAGCCCCGGATCACCCCTGCTTCGGGTGAAAAGGGCGGGAGCTTGCGTAAGCGGGTAAGCTCTTTATGGACCTTGCAGATTACTTCTTCCCGGGGATGCTTTTCCTCGATAGAACGCTCCAGTTCGGCAAATTCAGCGTCCCCATTGTCCTGACCCAGTTCCTTGTGGATCTCCTTGAGCTGTTCGTTGAGGACGTATTCCCGCTGGTTTTTTTCCATGCGGTTTTTTACCTGAACGCTGATGTTCCGCTGAATGGCGAAGATCTCGTTTTCCCGTTCCAGGGTTTCCAGGATGGTTTCCAGGCGCTTCAGGGGATCCCCCATGCTGAGGAGGGCTATTTTCCGTTCCGCTTTGAGCACCAGGGCATTACAGATGAGGTTGGCGAGCCGTTCAGGGTTTTCGAGTTTTTCCACCGCGGCTAAGGTATCGCTGCTTACCCGTTTGGAAGATTCCGCGTATTGGGCAAAGGACCTTTGGACCGTCCGCATGAGCGCGATGGTTTCGGCGCTCAAGGGATCCAGGGAACCTTCCAGGGAAGCGTCCATAATGGGGGCCACTTTGACCAGGGCCAGATCGTTTTGTTTTACCGAAGAGGCGATGGCGGCCCGGTATTCGCCCTGGAGCACCACCCGAAAGGTATTGTCCGGGAGCTTTAAGTGCTGGACAATACGCATTACGCTCCCGGAAGGGTAGGTCTCCCATGCTTCCTGGGCTTTAAGACAGGCGGCAAAAAGACGCATATCCCGCCTGAGCGCCTCGGCCACCGCCAGCATCCCCAGTTTATAGGTGATAAACACCGGTATCATGGTATGGGGAAACAGAACCAATTCCTTCAGGGGAAGCAACGGAAATTCCTCGCCCGCAGCCTTATTCTTTACGGGAGATTTTCCTTTCCATGAAGGAAGGAAGTTCATGCGCTTTTTTGAAGCGGAAGAATTTCAGGGGGTTCGGATTTTTCCACCACCTCCTGGGTAATGATGACCCGCTTACTTCCCTCCATGGAAGGAATCTCAAACATGATATCGGTCATGAGTTTTTCTACAATCGCCCGCAGTCCCCGTGCGCCGGTCTTCTGCTTGATCGCGGTATCCGCAATGGCATTGACCGCTTCTTCGGTGAATTCCAACTTCACGTCATCAATGGCAAGGGATGCCTGATACTGCTTCACAATGGCGTTCCGGGGTTCCGTGATGATACGCTTGAGATCCTCCCGCTTGAGTTCCTCCAGGCTCACGGTGATGGGGAGCCTGCCGATGAATTCAGGGATCATCCCAAAATGGATGAGATCATCCGGGTGCAGGGCATCGTAGAGTTCTTTGAGGTTCTTACTGGTTTTTTCTTTCACATCCGCGCCAAAGCCGAGGGGATGCTTTACCACCCGGCGCTCGATGAATTTCTCCAAACCCACAAAAGCACCGCCGCAGATGAAGAGTATATCCGTGGTATCAATGCGGATCATCTCCTGGTTCGGGTGTTTCCGGCCCCCTTGGGGAGGCACCGATGCAACGGTTCCCTCGATGATCTTGAGGAGGGCCTGCTGGACCCCTTCCCCGGATACATCCCGGGTAATGGAAACATTCTCTCCCTTCCGGGCGATCTTGTCGATTTCGTCGATATAGACGATGCCCCGTTCCGCAGCCGCGATGTTTCCCCCGGCGTTCTGAATCAGCTTGACGAGGATATTCTCCACATCTTCTCCCACATAGCCTGCCTCAGTTAGGGTGGTGGCATCCACGATAGCAAAGGGAACCTTGAGCTTTTTAGCCAGGGTTTTCGCGAGGAGGGTCTTACCCGTGCCCGTAGGCCCGATGAGGAGGACATTGGACTTTTCAATCTCCACATCATCCTGTCCCTTGGCAGGATTCGCGATCCGCTTGTAGTGGTTATACACCGCCACTGAAAGGGCCCGTTTCGCCACATCCTGGCCGATGATAAAGAGGTCCAGGTAGGTCTTAATCTCCCGTGGGGTCGGAATATCACCGGTAAACTGGGAGGAAAGCTCGTGATCCTCGTCCGAGAGGATCTTTCGGCAGACCTCCACACATTCATCACAGATAAATACATCGTTAGGTCCCGCGATGAGGCGGCGAGCCATATCCGCGCTTTTTCCACAAAAGGAACAGGAACGTTCAAATCCGTTGGAACCATTACGAATTCTTGCCATGTTTTTCCCTCACTAAAATCGAATCCACCACCCCATAGGCAACCGCCTCCGCAGCGGTCATATAAAAATCCCTTTCCATATCCGCCGCAACCTGGTCTTTGTCCTTGCCGGTATGCTTGGTAAAATAATCCACCAGCACCTTTTTTAAACGCACGATTTCTTTGGCTTGAATCCCGATGTCCCGGGCCTGGCCCTGGGCGCCTCCCCAAGGCTGATGGATGAGCACCCGGGAAGAAGGCAGCACAAACCGCTTACCCTGGGCCCCGGCGGTGAGAATGAGCGCCCCCATGCTAGCCGCCTGGCCCAGGCAAATGGTCTGCACATCCGCCTTAACATACTGGATGGTATCGTAGATCGCCAGCCCCGCGGTAACCGAGCCTCCGGGGGTATTGATGTACAGATTTATATCCTTATCCGTATCCTGTCCGTCTAAGAAGAGCAACTCCGCTACCACCAGGTCTGCGGTGAGATCGTTGATTTCTCCGTCCAGGAACACGATCCGGTCTTTTAATAAGCGGGAATAGATATCATAGGCCCGTTCCCCCATGCCGGTTTGCTCAACCACTACCGGGACCAAGCTGTTCATTTTTTCGTCCATAGTCGTCCGTTACCTTTTTACCAGGTCCTGATAGGATACCGAAGCCCCGGTCTTGATGGTATTTTCCCTGAGCAGCAGGTCGTATACGTGCCGTTCTTTGAGGCTCTCCTCCAGATACTCCCGCCGCTCTTGAGGTTCATAATAGGCCCGGATCTCCTCGAGGGGAAGCTTGGATCGCTGCGCGAGGAGGGCAAACTCCGCTTCCAGCGCTTCCGCTGAAACCGTAATGTGGTGCGCTTGTATGAGGGCCTCCAGGACGAGCCTACTCTGTAGAGACCTGATTGCTTCGGGCCGCCATGCCTCTGCCAGGGAAGCGGAACTGCCGTCGGCTTTTTGCAGCAGATTCGGCACATCCTCTTCGGGGATATGCATGCTGCGGGCCACATTCCGCCATTGGTTTTCCAACTGGAGCCGGATCATAGATTCAGGAAGATCCACCGGGTTGCTCGCTATGACCTGGTCCATGAGTTTCTGGGTTTGAATAACTCGTAGCCGCCGTTCAAGGTCCTCGGTCAGCCGCGCCTTGATACTGGCCTTGAGATCCTCCAGGGTCTGGTATGCTGCATCCACATCCTGAGCAAAGTCGTCATTCAACTCCGGGAGGTCCTTTTCTTTGAGCGCGGTCAGGGTTACTCGGATTTTCTTGCTCGTTCCCGCCAGGTCCATATCATAAAAATCTGCGGGATAGGTCTTGTGGATCTCCCGGGTTTCACCCCGCTTCATCCCCACAAGTTCATCATCCAGGTGATACACATTCTGCCCGGAACCGAGGGTAAAGACAAAATCCTGCCGTTCACTGCCCGCAATAAGATCCCCTGTATCCGAGAGTTCCGCAAAGGTTATGGTAAGCACATCCCCGGCGCCTGCCGCAGCCGCATCGTCCTTGTCGAATACGATGGCATTCCGCTCCTGGAGCACCTCCAGTTCCCGGTTTATATCTGCTTCGGTGATACTGACTTGGGGAACCTCAACCTCAAATCCCTGCCAGGGGCCTAAGGTAAGCTGGGGCATCACGTCATAGACCACAGAAAACACCAGGTCCGTCTCCAAATTCAGCGTAGGTTCACCCTGCACCGCCGGGGTAGCATACGGCAAGGGTCGATCCCCAGGAGGAAGCTCCGGGTCCTCCAACACTGCGCTAACCGCGTGTTCCAGTATCCGGCCCAGGGCCTCTGCTTTAAGAGAATCCCCGAATTTTCGCTGGAGCACCCCTTCCGGCACCTTACCTTTGCGAAACCCCGGGATCTGCAGGGTCTTGCGGTAATCGCTTACTATAGCGTCATATTCGGTCTTGAGATCCTCTTTACCTACGGTGATGGTTACTTGTATTGCGGAATGTTCAAGCCGGGTTATTTCTTTAGATACGGTCACTCTGGTTCCTCTTTAAAGTAGGTCTTTACTCATACAGTATGGCAACACGCCCTTTGGCCTGTTATCCTTCACGTGTTTTCGTACATACCACCCGATGACGAGCGAAGTACGATGACCACAAGCGACTCAGGTATCGATTCTAGCAATGTCGCTTATTAGTCATTACTATGGAAAATAGCAGTTTATTACCAATTCGTCAATAGGGAGGACCGGGCCAGCGCATATAAACAAAAGAGTCCGCGAATTAACGCGAATTAGGGAATGACCACCGTGCTTAATGCGCAAAAATGAGCGTCATGAGCGGGTATAGGGCAGCGGGAATAGGGAACCGCGCGCGAGAGCAAGCGCTGTACGAAGATGCCGCATGATGAAGTATAGAAAAAAGGGGGAAAAGGAAAAAAATGAAGGAAATTACCGGTGAAGTGATAAGCGCGGCGGTAGCGCGGCTTTGTATTGAGGCCAACCAGAAGCTACCGGAGGATGTCCGGGCGTGTATCCGAGGCTGCCGTGCCCGGGAACCATGGCCTGTGGCCCAGGAAGTACTGGATCAGATCATCGCCAACTTTGAGTTGGCCGAATCTCAGCAGGTGCCGATCTGTCAGGATACGGGGATGGCTTGCGTGTTTCTGGAAATCGGTCGGGACCTGCACCTGGAAGGAGATATCTATGCCGCAGTGGATGAAGGGGTCAGGCGGGGGTATCGGGAAG
>JAISPY010000244.1 GCA_031274565.1 Treponema sp. | reverse complement strand
TTATATATCATCATATTCATACGCGGTAAGCGGGTCTATATTAAGGGCAGCAAATACTTTTTTTTCGAGGATCTCCCGAGTAATGGGTTTTATAATATAATCCTTCACCCCGTCGTATTTAGAAGCGTACTTGATAAGGTCCGGGGTTGCATGGGAAGATATAAAGATAACCGGCACGTCATAAACATGGGCGTTGTTCTTCATCTTATCCAGAAATTCGAATCCTGACATACCAGGCATTTCAATATCCAACAAAATGAGCGATATCTTTTCACATCCCAATATGGTCAGGCCCAACTGGCCCGACTTGGCCAGACGTATATCAAAGTGTTTTTCTAATAATACTTTGATAGTTCTCAGATTCATAGACATATCATCAATGGCCAAGATAACCTTTCTCTCCTGCATAGGGTCCTCCGCTCTCTACGTGGTTTTTCTTCTTGGGCAGCCTCGGATCGGCTTCTTCCGATCAATCCTGAGGAGGAAGGTTGATGGCTTTGCCGTCCTTAGTGATATAAATATCCTGCATATCCAGTGCGGCATATACCTTTTTTTGCAGCACCGCGGGGGCAAAGGGCTTCATGACGTAATCTTTCGCCCCTGCCTTGCTCGCCCGGGCAATCAGTTCGGTGGATGCGTGGGAGGTTACGAAAATAACCGGTACTTCCTTTGCACGGGGGACTTTTTTAAGCACATCCAGAAACTCAAATCCTGACATACCGGGCATTTCAATATCCAATAAAATAAGATCCACATCGGTGGAACCCAATATGGACAGCGCAATCTCACCAGACTTAGCCAAACGTACATTAAATTGTTTCTCCAAGATAACTTGGATGGTCCTTAGATTCATGGACATATCGTCAATGGCTAAAATTACTTTTCTATCTTCCATAAGAAACTCCTTATACCATGAAACGTTTACCATGGAACGTTTCATCGAACGTTATTTGAGATAACAGCCTTATGTATAATTTATAGTAAAATCTTGGTTTTATTACAAGCATTGGAAAAAAGACTAAAAAAAGTTCATTTTTCTCTCAGGATCTTCCAATGCGGGATAGTGGGGGAAGCGGGATTTTCCAGGCAGGGCTGCACCGGTATGCGGGGATAGCAGCGGTCAGGATGAACCGGAAGGGTTGATAAGCCACCAGGTATGCAGACCCAAGGCATACTTGGGCCGTACCGCAGGCTTGGCGAGCTTGCGGTTATAGGCCACCCGGAACTGTGAAGTATGCCACTGGGGTATCACATAGTGATTCCAGGTAAGCACCCGGTCCAAGGCCCGCCCCCAGGCAAGCAGGGCGGCCTCATCTTCCTGCCGGGCAATGATACCTTCCACCAGATAGTTAAGCGCCGGGTCCCGAACCCCCGCAAGGTTGTAGGTAGAATCCATATAATCGGAATGCCACGCCAGGGCTAAGTTTGAACTCGGATAGGACTCCGCGGAAAAGCCCCGATCCAGCATGTCATAATCCCGGGAACGCAGGCGGTTTACAAACTGACTTACATCCACCATCCGGATATGCATAGCAATGCCGAAACGGGCAAGGTTCCGCTGGAGGGGGATGGCGATTTTCTCGGAGCTGGGGCTGTAAATCAAGAGTTCAAACCGCATCTGTTCCCCACTGGCCGTATGTACCAGCTTTCCCTGCCGCAGTTCCCATCCTGCCTCGTTAAAGAGGACCATAGCTTCCCGCATCTGGGGACGGATAAAACCAGAGCCGTCGGTTACCGGTGGGTTGTACGCTTTGGTGAAAACCTCTGGGGGAATTTGATCCCGAATAGGCTCCAAAACCGCCCGCTCTTCCGCGGAGGGAAGCCCTGTAGCCGCATAGGGGGTATTTTGGAAGTAACTCCTGGTTCGGGTGTACTGATTATAAAACAGATTCTTATTTATCCATTCAAAATCAAGAAAGTAATTGAGGGCCATCCTGACCCGGCGATCCTGAAACACCGGCCGTTGGATATTGAGATTAAAGGCGCTCATGGGGCGGGGAATCTGGTGGGGTATCTCTTCCTTGAGGATCTGTCCCGAGGTAAAAACCGAGCCGGTATACTGGGTAGTCCATTTCTCAATATCCGACTCACTGCGGATATCGTATTCCCCGGACTTAAAGGCTTCCAGGGCAATGGTATCATCCCGGTAATAATCGTACCGGATGGTATCAAAGTTGTACTGTCCCTGGTTGACCGGCAGGTCCGCGGCCCAGTAATCCTTGACCCGTTCCAGGATCACGTACTGACCCATCTTGTAATCCTTGACCCGGTAGGCGCCGGTACCCAGGGGCGGGATTACCAGGGGTTCGGAAAAATCGTGCTGGCTCCAGAACCGTTTGGGGAAAACCGTCGTTCCTGCCAGGGACAGCATCTTTTCCTTGTCCCCTGGTTCAGGCAGATCAAACCGGACCCGGTTCCCAGGAAGGACGCGAACCGTTACCCCTGCGTAATAAGTTCTGAATTGGGGAACCCCTTTTTCATAAAAGGCATTGAAAGAAAAGGCCACGTCTTCCGCGGTGAGGGGCTCCCCTTCCTGATCCGTTGCCGCGGGATGTATCGAAAAGGTGATGGAGGAATAATCCTCGGCGTATTCCAGGCTCTCCGCAATCAGGGGGTAGAAGGCGTCATCCTCATCATAAGAACCGGTCATGAGGGAGTCGTAAAAATACTCATACCCCGCCGCGCAGCTTCCCCGTAAGGCATAACGGTGGAAGTTGTCGTAGGTCCCAATGGCGTGCAGGGTGAGACTGCCCCCTTTGGGGGCGTCAGGATTCACGTAATCGAAGTGGGTAAACCCCGGCGGGTATTTCGGCGTTCCCCGGAGGGATATACTGACCGCCCTGATACTTTTCGGCGCCTCTGTGCCGGAGCTTTGCGCAGAGAGGGAGCAAAGGCCGCTCAGCACCATGCAGAAAACAAAACAACGCTTTTTCATAAACCTTAGGTTCCTGTGGGGTTACTGTATAAGGGGATTACAAAAAGGTCAAGCCCGCGCATCAGGGCCGGCGCATATAAACAAAAGAGACCGCGAAAGACGCGAATGAGGGAATGACCACCGTGCTTAATGCGCAATAAGGAAATACCATGACCAGTAGGTCATGGTATTTCTTCGCGGGTCCTTAACGGATTTTAGAGGGTGATTACTCTGCTTAATCCGTGTAATTCGCGTCATTCGTGGACAAAAATTGTTATGTGCCCTCGCCCTGACGACACGCCCCAGACCCCTTGCGCCCGGTTAATTTTTCCAGCAGTTCCGCTGTTTTTATCGAAATAAAGGCGATGGACCGGTCGGCGCTGCCGTAGGGAATGATCAGGTGTTCCCCGTGCATAATGGAACCGCAGGTGTATATCACGTTGGGGACATAACCGGCCCGTTCCCGTTCTCCCGGAGAAATAAGGGGGGCAGCGAGCCTGCCGATTACCCGGGCCGGGTCCGCGGCGTCCAGCAGCAATGCCCCGATGGAGTAGCGCCTGAGGGACCCTACCCCGTGGGTTAATACCAGCCAGCCCGCCTGTCCCGTGGACGATGGTAATTCCAGGGGGGAGCCGCAGTTCCCTATCTGGATAAATTCCCAGGGGAAGCGGGGAGCGGCGATTTTCACCCCCTCGTTCCAGGTAACCATATCATCGGAAAACATGAGGTAGAT
>JAISPY010000147.1 GCA_031274565.1 Treponema sp. | reverse complement strand
TTCTTGTCTACACTTCTCAGTCTCTCTAAAAGTAAAATTGCTGGGTATAAATATGCTCTACTTGACAGGGTACCGGGGGCTGTGGGAAGATCAGTGCATGAACATGGAAGACCTACAGGAAACTGCCCGTCTTGCCCATCTTACCCTGGATGACCAAGATTTAGCCGCCGCGTTTCCTGCCTTTGAGCAGATGCTTGGGTTTTTCGCGGCGATGCAGGCCGCGGATGAAGACCAAGAGGCGTTCCCCGCATACGGTTCCCAAGATTCCGGCCCTTCCCAGATCGTTTCACACGACCATTTCCGGAAGGATAATCTCGATGACCTATCCTGCTATGCCGATACCTTGCTCGATAATGCGGGGGAACGAGATGGCCGGTTTGTGGTGATCCCTAACGTTCTGTAAGCGGGATCAGGGGTCTACATCTGGTACCCGTAGGGTACGGTATCATTCCTACAGGGGAGGAGCTATGGCATATACCTTGTCCGAGACCTATCGGGCATATTGTACGCATTGGGAAGAACGGATCCGTGCGTTTATAGAGAAAATAGAGAGAAGAGAAAAGATAGAAGAAATAGAAATGGCCCCGGAGAAAGGGGCGCTGCACGGGCTTCCCTTTGCGGTAAAAGACAATATCGCGGTGAAGGGTTTCTCTCTAAGTTGCGGTTCTAAGCTCCTGCAAGAACTGCGCTCCCCCTATACGGCCACGGCAGTACAGAAACTCGAAGATGCAGAAGCCTGGGTTTTGGGTAAAACCAACCTGGATGAATTCGGCATGGGCTCCTCTACCGACAATTCCGGAATCCAGCGGACCAACAACCCCTGGGACCCCAGCCGGGTGGCGGGGGGATCTTCCGGAGGATCTGCCGCGGCAGTTGCCGCGGGACTGGTTCCTTTTGCATTAGGCTCGGATACCGGCGGCTCGGTCAGGCAACCCGCATCCTTCTGCGGAGTGCTGGGGCTTAAACCCACCTACGGCGCGGTTTCCCGGTACGGTCTTGTGGCCTATGCTTCAAGCCTTGAAAGCATCGGTATCCTCGCGGATACCGCAGCCCGGTGCCGCGCGGTTTTTGCCGCGATCCGGGGGAAAGACCCGCTGGACCAAACCTCCCAGGACGCCCCTGCCGCTGCGCCTCCCCTCTATGGCGTCGCGAAAAGCCCCAAGGTGATCGGCGTACTTTCCGCCGAGTCCATCGCGAGGTCCCTCTCCGCAGCCGCGGAAGGCATAGAAGGGAATGCCGGAACCCGGGAAACCGCAGTCCACGCCGCGTTACTGGAAACGGAAGTCCGGCATGGTTTTGAGCTTGCCAAGGAGCGGCTTGCCGCATTGGGGCATCGCTTGGTGGATGTGGAGATCCCCAGCCTCAAATACGGGGTTCCCGCATACTACACCATTGCCACCGCAGAAGCCAGCGCTAATCTCGCCCGGTTTGACGGGGTCCGTTACGGCAGGCGTCCGCCTTGGACGGAAAACCCCGAGGACCTGATCGATAAGACCCGGGAAGCGGGGTTTGGACCGGAGGTGAAGCTCCGCATACTGCTAGGGACCTTTGTGCTTCGTTCAGGTTTTCAGGACCGCTACTATCTGCGGGCCCAGCGGATCCGTGTGGGAATCCGCCAGAGCTTTGAAGAACTGCTGGGGGATGCTGGGTATACCCATGCACCCAGCCCGGCCTGTGACGCCATCCTGATGCCGGTCTTCCCCACTCGGGCCTTCGGCCGGGGAGACGCAGGAGCAACCCTCTCCCCCTTTGCCCAGAAAGCCGCGGATCTCTATACCTGCTGCGCCAACCTAGCGGGTCTTCCGGCCCTCGCCTTTCCCGTGAGTCTTGCCGAAGGACTTCCGGTGGGGGTACAGCTCCTCGGTCGGGCCTTTTCCGAGGGCGTCCTCTTGGATATGGTTGAAGCCTACGAACAGACCTATCCCTTCCCCCATCCCGCAGGCTATAAAGCATTCTGGCCATAAGGAGCATCCCATGTATCAGTCATTTATCGGACTGGAAGTCCACATTCACCTCTTAACCAAAACCAAGGTCTTCTGCGGCTGTCGTTCCGCCTTCGGCGATGCGCCCAACACCAACGTATGCCCGGTGTGCATGGGCTATCCAGGGGTGCTGCCTTCCCTCAACATCGAAGCCATGCGTATGGGCTGCATGGTGGCCCGGGCCCTCAATTGCCGCATTCCCGAAAAAACCTGGTTCGAGCGTAAGCAGTATTTTTATCCCGATATGCCCAAGAACTATCAGATCTCTCAATTCGGCTCCCCCTTGGGTCAGGAAGGGTACGTTGACCTCGATGGCAAGCGGGTGCGGATCAAGGAGTGCCATCTGGAAGAGGATGCGGGGAAGATGATCCACACCGGAACCGTATCCCTCTTAGACTATAATCGAGCGGGGGTCGCCCTCCTGGAGATGGTTACGGAGCCGGACATGGAAACCGGGGAAGAGGCGGAACGCTTCATCCAGCAGCTCCGCCGCACGGTCCGGTATCTGGGGGTTTGTGACGGCAACATGGAGGAAGGCTCCCTCCGGGCGGACGCGAATGTGTCGATAAACCTGCCCGGTAAGGGCCTGGGCCGCAAAGTGGAGATCAAGAACCTCAACTCCTCCCGGTTTGTGCGGCTGGGGCTGAACTATGAGATACAGCGGCAAGGGAACCTCCTCGACCAGGGCAAGAGGGTTATACAGGAAACCCGGCTCTGGAACGAAAATCGAGACCAGACCGAGCCGATGCGGACCAAGGAGAACGCCCAGGATTACCGGTACTTCCCGGAACCGGATCTGCCGGTATTTGCCCCAGACGCAGCCTTTCTCGCTTCCGTGGAAGCGGCCCTGGTGGAGCTACCCGCGCCCCGGATGCAGCGGCTGGAACAGGACTATGGTCTAAGCCGGGAACAGGCGGAGCTTATCGGCGATGAGAAGGCTCTGGCGGATTACTTTGAGGAAGCGGTGGCCGCAGCGGAAGCCCAGGGTCTTGCCAAGCAGGACGGAGCAGGCCGGATTGCCAACTGGCTGCTCACGGATATCAAGCACATCCTGGGCCGGGCAGGACTGACCCCTTCGGGTATCGGTTCCTTTCGGCTCACCCCCCGGCGGCTTGCGGCGCTGGTGGCGCTGGTTGCCCGGGGACAGGTGTCCATGAAGAACGGGAAACAGGCTTTGGAGCGGGTTGTGGCGGAAGATCGGGAGCCGGAGGCGCTTATTCGGGAAGCGGGCTGGGAGCAGCTTTCTGATCCGGCGCGGATTGCGGAAGCGGTACAGGCGGTGTATGCCGCGGAGGGTGAGACCTTTGCCCTGGTCCGTGGGGCGCTTGCCGCGGGGAATCGGAAGCGGCAACGGACCCTCACGGCGTATCTGGTAGGTCGGGTTTTGGAGCGGACCGGCGGCCGGGCGAATCCTCAGATTGTGGGGTCCCAGATCGAGGCGCTTATAGGGGATGGGGTGTAGAGAGCGGACACGACCATGCTACCCAGGACCGATGGTTACCGCGCCGCGCCATGCGCTCCCCGCTTGTATAGTTCAGGTATGCGATATTAGATCTGAAATTCGTTGGAAAATTATGAATAAAAAAAATGACTATTCAATTAGAGCATAACGTGGTATATATGGAGGCACCAGAAGGATGTGGACGATCATAACTATGCAAGCATATCAAAACAAATGCGGGACCGCGGAAGCCTGCCGCGTATACCGGTACGAAAAGCGGTGGCC
>JAISPY010000140.1 GCA_031274565.1 Treponema sp. | reverse complement strand
TTTGCGGGGTATTCCGGGGGACGGAAAAGCATCCTTCCGGGTATCGTGAGCCGGGAGACGGTGCTGTACAATCACAACGCGGAATTCATCGCCAGTCCAAACGCCCGGGCCGGTATCCTCGAGGGTAATCCGATTCATATCGATATGCTCTATGCCGCCCGGATCGCCCGGCTGGCCTTTATCTGCAATGTGGTTATCAATGCCCAGAAGGAGGTGATCTACGCGGTGGCTGGGGATGTGGACCTCGCCCACCGGACCGGCCGGGAATTTCTTGAGGGTATGGGTCAGGTGGATGCGGTTCCCGCAGACATCGTCATTACCACCAACGGCGGTTATCCCCTGGATCAAAACATCTATCAGGCGGTTAAGGGGATGACCGCGGCGGAGGCTACGGTTAAAAAAGACGGGGTTATCATCATGCTTGCCCAATCGAATGACGGCCACGGAGGCGAGGAATTCTATAAAACCTTTGCGGAAGAGAAAGACCTGGGACGCATGATGGACACGTTTCTAAAAACCCCGAAAAACAAAACCCGGGTCGATCAATGGGAGTCCCAAATCTTGGCCCGGGTTCTGCAACATGCTCGGGTGATTTATATTTCCGATGCCCCTGACGATATGGTCAAGGAATTCCAGATGACCCCCGCTCATTCCCTGGAGGAGGCGCTCCAAAAGGCGGCGGAACTCCTCAAGAATCCCCGGGGAACCATCACCGCGATCCCGGACGGTATTGCGGTGATGGTAAAAAAAGCAAAGGCGGAGTTCTGATCTGAACGTCGGAATTCCGAATGGTAGATAAGGTAGTTCGAAGAGAAGATGGTCCGCGGACTTTGCTTCGCGAGCGAACACCGGTTTGCATATTAAGGAGATATGTATGTCTATAACCATTCTGGCGCTGGTTGGTTTAATTCCCATCCTAGTCGCGTTGGTGCTGATGGTAGGAATGCGGCTGGGCGCCATGAAGGCCATGCCCATAGCGTGGTTTACCTGTTTCGTCTTTGCGGTGCTGGTGTGGCGGCTCCCGATACCCTACGTGTTTGCCTTGAGTCTCCAGGGGGTAAGCAGCGCGGCCAGTGTGCTGATCATTGTTTTCGGCGCCCTGCTCATCCTCCATACTCTGCAAGTTTCCGGAGGCATGGAGACCATCCAGTACGGGATGCAGCAGATCAGTAAGGATATGCGGGTACAGGCCATCATCATAGGCTATATGTTCAGCGCCTTCATCGAAGGGGCCGCAGGTTTCGGGACCCCGGCGGCCCTCGCCGCACCTCTGCTGCTTTCCCTGGGCTTCCCGCCCATGGCCGCGGCAGTGCTCTGCCTGGCCTTTAACTCGTTCCCGGTAACCTTCGGCGCGGTGGGTACCCCCATTATAAGCGGGTTTGGTACGTCCCTACAGGCAGTAATCAAGGCCGCAGTAGACGCGGGAACCTTCCAATCCCCGGAACAGTTCTTAAAGCTCATCGGCCAGACCGTTACTCTCATGCATACCCCCATGGCGATAATACTCCCCATCTTTATGCTGGGCTTTATCACCCGGTTTTTTGGACCCGCCCGTTCCTGGAAAGAGGGGTTTGCCGCATGGAAGTTCTGTCTTTTTGCCGCAATTTCTTTCATCATCCCCTATCTGCTGGTGGCCTGGATAGTGGGACCGGAAGTTCCTTCCTTGGTGGGGGGCCTGGTGGGTCTGGGCATCGTCATGTTCGGGGCTAAACGGGGCTTCTGCGTACCCAAAGATGTCTGGACCTTCGGGGAAGTTGCCCAATGGGAAGCAAGCTGGACCGGTGCAATTGCCTATAACGAAAAGGGTGAACTCAAGCCCCACATGAGTCAGCTCAAAGCCTGGATGCCCTATATCTTGATCGGCATCATCCTGGTCATAACCCGGATCGATATACTGCCCCTCAAGGCATGGATGAACAAGTATATGGTGCTTGCCTTTACGGATATTCTGGGGTACCAGGGGGTAAGCGATAACAGCATTAAGTTCCTCTACCTGCCGGGAACCGTTCCCTTCATGCTCATCGCCATTGTTACGATAGGGATGCATAAGATCCCCCGCGCAAAGGTCTCCACAGCATGGCTGGATACCCTTAAAAAAATGAAGCCCGCCACCATCTCCCTCTGCGCGTCGGTGGCGCTGGTCAAGATATTCCAGGGATCCGGCGGCTTTAACGCAGCGCTGGCCGCCCAATTAGCGGAAGCCGGGGTTTCCGGGTCCCTGCCCTCCATGCCTATGGCCATGGCCACTGCTATGGCCTCCCTGGTTGGTCCTATATGGCCGATCTTCGCCTCCTATGTGGGTGGCCTGGGGGCCTTTATCACCGGTTCCAACACCGTGTCGGACATGCTCTTCGGCTTATTCCAGTGGAACATAGCCGGACAGCTCAGTCTCTCCCGGGTGGTCATCGTAGCGGCCCAGGGCGCAGGCGGGGCCATGGGTAACATGATCTGCGTCCATAACATCGTGGCGGTGTGTACCGTGGTGGGCCTCTTAAACCGGGAAGGGGATATTATTAAAAAGACCTTCTGGCCTTTCCTGCTCTATGGGGTGGTGGTGGCTATGGCGGCCTATATTTTGCTGGGTACCGGCTATTCGGCGTTTTAGTTTTTACTTTTTTGAAAGGGGATGTTCGGTTGGGCATCCCCGAACGCATACCTTATGGAGATCTTCTCCCCCCTATATTTGCTCATGCGTTACAGGATAGAGTAATGCTTCAGTATTTTGGGGGTATAGCATTGTTGGTCTGACCATTTCAGGGGCTTATTTCCTTCCTGCCAGGGTCGAGGCGTGGCAGCAGTCGGACCGGTATCCGCATCAGGGAAGGGTCTTTTACGTGAAGCCATACAAAAATAAGTTGACACTCCGGTTTTCTCATCATATAATGTGAACGTACACGCAAACATGGTTACTTATGGAGGAATCAGATGAAGGTAGCACAAAGAGGGTTATTGGCGGGCTTGGCGCTGCTCCTGGCTGCGGGAACGGTTTTTGCCGGCGGCGGAAGTCAACAGGGCGGTAGGTCAAAAGGGGCGATTGGCATTGCCATGCCCACCCGATCTTCCCAGCGGTGGATTTCCGATGGGGAGAGCGTTAAGAAGGGGGTGGAAGCGCTGGGTTTCACCGGAAATCTGCAATTTGGGGATGACGTGATTGAGAATCAGGTGGCTCAGATCGAGAACATGATCACCTCTGGGGTTAAAGCCCTGGTCATCGCGTCCATCGACGGAGAATCACTCACGGCGGTGCTGCAAAAGGCCTATGAAGCAAAGATTCCCGTCATTGCCTATGACCGGCTTATCAGGAACACCCCCTATGTGGATTATTACGTGTCCTTTGATAATTACAAGGTGGGCCGGCAAATGGGGGATATCCTGGTCAAGGGACTCAACCTTGAGGCGGCCACGGCGGATACGCCCAAATACATCGAAGTGTTCGGCGGCTCCCCGGACGATAATAACGCATATTTCTTCTACAACGGTGCCATGGATGTGCTGAAACCCTACTTTGACCGGCGGGTGCTGATCATCGGTTCCGGCCAGCAGGGCATGGACAAGGTCGGGACCCTCCGCTGGGACGGCGCCACTGCCCAGGCGCGGATGGATAACCTCCTCTCGGCGCATTACACTGACCGGACCATCGACGGGGTCCTTTCTCCCTACGATGGTATAAGCCTCGGCATCATTTCCTCCCTCAAGGGCGTAGGCTACGGCAGCGCGGACAAGCCCATGCCCATTGTGGGTGGACAGGATGCGGAACTGCCTTCGGTTAAGGCCATTCTTGCCGGAGAGCAATACGCGACGATTTTTAAGGACACCCGGTCCCTTGCCGCGGAAACCGTTCAAATGCTCACCGCCCTTTTGGAAGGTAAACCGGCGCAGGTAAACAACACCACTGATTACGAAAACGGCAGCACCAAGGATGGGAAAAAATACATCGTGCCTTCCATGCTGCTGCAATCCACGGCGATTTATAAGGACAACGTGAAGGCCGAACTGGTGGATAAGTCAGGCTACTACAAAGCGGCGGAACTGGGCTTGTAATGAGCGGTTCGGCGATAAACGCCGCGCAAGGATGAAGGGGTGGGGTGGAAGGGCTTTCTGCTGCGCCACTCCTTCGGCGCTTAGGCGGGGCGTAGCAAACCATCCAGGGGGACCATCTTCCCCTGGATGGTTAGGTTTTTTCTTTGCGGTATAATAATCGGTAAAAGAGGCTCTTATGGATGAGACGGGTATGCTGCTGGAAATGAAAAACATCACCAAAACCTTCCCCGGGGTTAAGGCGCTGGATAAGGTCAATTTACAGATAAAACAGCGGGAAATTCATGCCCTGGTCGGCGAGAACGGCGCGGGTAAATCCACCCTTATGAAGATTGTAAGCGGCGTGTACCCGCATGGAACCTATACGGGGGAGATTATTTTTGAGGGGCAGGTTTGCGCGTTTCCTGATATTCAGCACAGTGAGAAGGCGGGAATCGCCATTATCCATCAGGAATTAGCCTTGAGCCCGTATCTTTCCATCGCGGAAAATATCTTTTTGGGCCATGAACGGGCAAAGTACCAGGTGATCAACTGGGACAAGACCCGGAAGGATGCCCTGGTCTACATGAAACGCTTAGGGTTGCATGAGGATCCCAATACCCCGGTGAACACCTTGGGAGTGGGCAAACAGCAGATTGTGGAGATCGCCAAGGCGCTGGCCAAGGATGTAAAGCTCCTGATCCTGGACGAGCCTACCGCCGCGCTGAATGAAAAGGACAGCGAAAACCTGCTCCAACTCCTGCGGGAGTTGAAGAATCAGCATGGCATTGCTTCGGTACTTATTTCCCATAAATTGAATGAAGTTTCCGCAGTAGCCGACCGCATTACCATACTGCGGGACGGCAAAACCATCGAGACCATCGCGGTAGCAGGCGATTCGGGAGCGATTTCCGAAGAACGGATCATCCGGGGTATGGTGGGCCGGGAAATAACGGACCGCTTCCCGCCGCGGAACAATCCCCGGGGAGACGTGCTCTTGGAGGTAAAAAACTGGACCGTGCATCACCCGGAGCAGGTTGAACGGAAGATGCTGGACCAGGTGAATCTCTATATCCGCGCCGGTGAAGTGGTTGGGCTGGCGGGTCTTATGGGCGCAGGCCGCACGGAATTGGCCATGAGCCTTTTCGGTAAATACTACGGCAGAAACATAAGCGGCCAGGTGTGTATTGCGGGCAAAGAAGTCAATCTCAATTCCATCCCCAAGGCCATTGAATACGGGCTGGCCTATGTGACCGAAGACCGTAAGGAATACGGGCTGGTTTTAATTGAAGATATAAAGCAAAACATGGTGCTTTCCAAGCTGAAAAAAATAGCGAAACACAGCGTCATTGAAGCGCGTAAAGAGATTGCGGAGGCTGAGACCTACCGGAAAAAGCTCAATATAAAAACTCCTTCCATTTTGCAGCTTGCCGGTAATCTGTCTGGGGGGAATCAACAGAAGGTGGTGCTCGCCAAATGGATCTTTAGCGATCCCCGGATCCTCATCCTGGATGAGCCGACCCGGGGTATTGATGTGGGCGCTAAATACGAGATATACACGATTATCAATATGCTTGCCGCTGCGGGTATGGCCTGTCTTTTAATTTCATCGGAAATGCCGGAAGTTATTGGGATGAGCGACCGTATTTATGTGCTGAGCGAAGGCAGGATAACCGGAGAACTGGCGGGAAAAACCGCAACCCAGGAAGCGATACTGCGGCATATTATTCAATCTTAGGAAATCTTAGGAGAACGTGAGGAAAAAGGGGAGTCCATGAACAGGGTATTCGACATTTTGAAAAAAAACTTCCGGCAGTACGGCATGATCATTGCCCTGGTGGTGGCGATGGTCTTTTTCGGCGTTTTGACCAATGGGGTGCTTTTTCGTCCGGTAAACCTGACGAACCTGGTTTTACAGAACAGTTATGTGTTGATCCTCGCGGTTGGTATGATGCTCTGCATCCTCACCGGCAATATCGACCTTTCCGTGGGTTCCGTGGTGGCCTTCGTGGGGGCGGTGTCAGCCATGCTGATGGTGGATGCTCAGATGAATCCCTTTGCCGCGATGTTGCTGGCCCTGCTCATCGGTGGCGCCATTGGCGCATGGCAGGGGTTCTGGATCGCCTTTTTCCATATTCCCGCCTTTATCGTTACCCTTTCAGGGATGCTGGTCTTCCGGGGCCTCGCCCAGGTACTGCTCAAGGGACAATCCAAAGGTCCCTTTCCGGTGGTGTTTCAGTCCCTTTCATCGGGCTATATCCCGGATCTCCTGGGGGGTATCAGCATAGGCGGCGCGAATCTGCACGGCCTTACCCTGCTTATCGGCCTCATCATATCCGTCTTAATCGTGATCAGCGAAATGCGGAAGCGGAAAAAACAGAAGGAATATAACTTCGATCTCTTGCCCCCGGGTATATGGACCGCTAAGGTGATCTGCCTGGTGGCGGTGATGATGACCTTTTCCCTGGTGTTCGCCGTGTACCGGGGTATCCCCAACATCCTTGTCCTCTTAGGGGTCTTGATCCTCCTGTACCATTTCATTACCTCTCAAACCATTCAGGGGCGTCATATCTACGCTTTGGGAGGTAACGCCAAGGCCGCAAAACTCTCCGGCGTGAAGACCGAGCAGGTGATGTTCTGGGTATATACCAACATGGGGATCATCGCGGCCCTGGCGGGTATGGTGTTTGCCGCTCGGCTCAACGTGGCAACTCCCAAGGCAGGCCAGAATTTTGAGCTTGACGCCATTGCCGCCTGTTATATCGGCGGCGCCTCCACCACCGGCGGCATTGGGACGATCATCGGGGCCATTGTGGGGGGTCTCTTCATGGGGGTCCTCAACAACGGCATGTCCATCATGGGGGTCAGCATCGACTGGCAGCAGGCGATTAAAGGATTCGTACTGCTGGGGGCGGTCACGTTTGACCTCTACTCCAAAACAAGAAATACCGCATAAAAGGAGCGTTGTATGATTAACCTAAAACAGTATACCTGGTGGTTTATAGTCGGCAGTCAGGACCTCTACGGCGAAGAGACCCTGCGACAGGTGGCAGATCACGCCCGGATCATGGCGGATGCGCTGAATGCGGACCCGGTCATTCCCGGTACGGTGGTGCTCAAACCCGTGGGGAAATCCGCGGAGGGAATCCGCAAGCTCTTTGAGGAAGCGAACGCCGCTTCCGAATGCGCGGGGATCATTACCTGGATGCATACCTTTTCGCCGTCAAAGATGTGGATTGGCGGCTTAGGCATCAACACGAAACCGCTGCTCCATCTCCATACCCAATTCAACCGGGATATACCCTGGGCAAGCATAGACATGGACTTTATGAACCTGAACCAGTCCGCCCACGGAGACCGGGAGCATGGCTACCTCTACGCCCGGATGCGCCTGCCCCGCAAGGTGATAGCCGGTTTTTGGCAGGACCCGGAAGTTCGCCGGCGTATCGCGGTATGGATGCGGGCTGCGGCTGCCCGGCTTGACGGGATACACTCCACGGTTCTACGTCTGGGGGACAATATGCGGGAAGTGGCGGTAACCGAAGGAGACAAGGTAGAGGCCCAGATCAAGTTTGGCTGGCAGGTAAACACCTGGGGGATTGGGGACCTGGCGGAGCGGTTTCAACGGGTGAACCCCGAGGAAACGGAACGACGCATAACCGCATACGAGAGCGCCTATGAACTTGCGCCGGAACTGCGGAATTCCGGGAAGGCCCGGTCCGCCTTGTTGGAACAGGTAAAGATCGAGATCGCCCTGAGCGCCATGCTGGAGGCTGAACACGCCGGGGCGTTCACGACGACGTTTCAGGACCTGCACGGTCTTCCCCAGCTTCCGGGATTAGCCTGTCAGCGGCTCATGGAACAGGGCTACGGCTTCGGGGCTGAGGGCGATTGGAAACAGGCCATGCTGGTCCGGGCCGCCAAGGTCATGGCTTCGGGGCTGCCACGGGGCGTTTCCTTCATGGAAGACTACACCTACCATTTTGAGCCTCACCGGGAGGCGGCCCTGGGGGCCCACATGCTTGAGGTGTGTCCTTCCATAGCCGGGGGAAAACCCCGGATTGAGGTGCATCCCCTGGGAATCGGCGGTAAGGCCGACCCGGCCCGATTGGTGTTTGACGCTGCGCCGGGGCCTGCGGTATTGGCTACGCTGGTTGATCTCGGGGACCGGTTCAGGATGATCCTCAATGCGATTGAAACCATACCCATCGAACAGTCCATGCCCAAGCTGCCAGTGGCCCGGGCATTGTGGAAGCCCTATCCCACGATGCGGGACGCCGCAGAGTCATGGATCATTGCGGGGGGAGGACATCATTCGGTATATACCAGCGCCCTTACCGCAGCGTATTTTCAAGATTGGGCGGAAATGATGGGGATTGAAGTGGTCCTTATTGATAAGGGAACCACACCCGCGAGACTACGGGATGAACTGCGCTGGAGTGAAGCCTATTGGTCAGGCCGATAGTAAGTCGGTTCGGATAATAAAACTATGGATATATATAAGACATTGCGAGAAGAAGCTTTTGAGGCAAACCAGGAGATTCCCCGGCGGAATCTGGCTATTTACACCTGGGGGAATGTTTCCGCCTATGATCCGGGCAAGGGCGTATTTGCCATAAAGCCCTCGGGGGTTGCTTACGAATCCTTATGCCCCCAGGACATGGTACTGGTTGATCTGGATGGAACCATCCTGGACGGCGCGTATCGGCCGTCATCGGATACCCCTACGCACCGGGTATTGTACCGGGAATTTTCCGGTATACGGGGTATTTGTCATACCCATTCAACCTATGCGGTTGCCTGGGCCCAAGCTCGGAAGTCCGTTCCGGTCTTGGGAACCACCCATGCGGATCATGGAGCCCAGCCAATTCCCTGTACCGAGGTACTGAACGAGGAAGCCCTACGCAATGATTACGAGCTAGAAACCGGAAACCTCATCGTTAAGACCTACCGAAAAGACCGCATGGATCCAGCCCATATAACCATGGTGCTGGTGGCAGGACACGGGCCTTTTACCTGGGGCAAAAATGCTGCTGAATCGGTTTACCACGGAGCGGTACTGGAGGAAATTTGTAAGATGGCCTTACTCACCCTCAGCCTTAATCCTGCGGCGGAAGCCCTGCCGGGACACATCATCCGTAAGCATTGGGAGCGCAAACACGGTTCAGGGGCGTATTATGGGCAGGCAATCAGCTGCTAGGTCTCCACGGTTTGTAGTTTTCAATTTTTTATTACGAGCAGCAATCCCCTTGAAGCATAGGGTTGAGTAGTATATAAAGCAGTGTCCACGGATTTGCAGTCCCGCAGGAAATAGGACCTTAGCTCTTAAATTCAAGCCCAAACAGGAAGGAAATGTGAACCGGTCCAAGGGTATGCTCAGGCGGGAAGGAGCACCATGTTTTTCAGATATAATCCCGCGGTAATAACCT
>JAISPY010000267.1 GCA_031274565.1 Treponema sp. | reverse complement strand
CAGCGGAGGGTTACGCTATTATACGCATATCATTCCCTACTATACCGTAGAAAACATAAAAAAATAAAAGATGCTAGTAAGAAGAAAAAAAACAACAAAGATAAGGATGGTTTGTTATGCAGCGATTGGAATTTCCCGATGATTTTTTGTGGGGAACTGCCACTGCCAGTTATCAAGTCGAAGGGGCCGGGCATGAAGGGGGACGGGGTGAAAGTATCTGGGATACCTTTGCACGGGTACCGGGCAAGGTCTACGCCGGTGAAAACGGCGACCTGGCCTGCGACCAGTATCACCGCTATAAAGAGGATATTGGCCTTATGGCGGAGCTGGGCTTTCAAAGTTACCGCTTCTCCCTTGCCTGGCCCCGGATTCTGCCGCTGGGCACCGGTACGGTGAATCCGGAAGGGCTTGCCTATTACCGGAACCTCTGCGAAGAACTCCATAAACGCGGCATTAAGGCCTGTGCCACCCTGTACCATTGGGACTTGCCCCAGGTCCTGCAGGATAGGGGGGGCTGGACCGAGCGGTTCATCGTAGATGCTTTTACCGAATACGTTACGGCCTGTTACGAGGGATTAGGGGATCTGGTGGATCAGTGGATAACCATCAACGAGCCCTTCTGTATTGCCTACCTGGGGCATCTCTGGGGGCACCATGCCCCTGGGTTCACGGATATCAACCTCGCGGTGAAAGCGGTGCATCATGTCAACCTTGCCCATGGCCTGGCGGTGCAGGCGTACCGGAAAACCGGACTCCAGGCCCCCATTGGGATTACCCTGAACCTTGCCACCCCTCGACCTGCCACGAACAGTACTGCGGATAAGCACGCCGCCCATATTGCCCGGGCCGTAGAAAGCGAGGTCTTCCTCTATCCCCTCTTGGGTAAGGGGTATCCAGAGCTGGCCATACAAGCCTTGGGGGTACCCTTTCCGGTGCAGCCCGGTGATTTAGCAGTTACGGCGGAAAAGATCGACTTTATCGGGGTCAACTATTACACCGAATCCGCAGTGGGTAAGGATACGGGGGCGCTCTTTCAGTACCAGGGAAAACCCACCTGGCATGATACCACGGATATGAGCTGGCCTATTGTTCCGGGGGGACTGGAAAGACTGCTTACCTGGGTCCATGAGGAGGCCCCTGAGATCCCCCTGTATATCACCGAAAACGGGTATGCCCGCCAAGATCATATCGAAGCGGACGGCAGGATCCATGACCGGGATCGGATTGAATACCTCAAACAGCACTTGGAGGTATGTGCAGACTTGATTAAAGCAGGGGTTAATCTCAAGGGCTACTATGCCTGGTCGTTCCTGGATAATTTTGAATGGGCCTTCGGGTATACCAAGCGCTTTGGCATTGTGTATGTGGATTATGCTACCCAGAAACGGATTCCCAAGGACAGCGCCTATTTCTTCCGGGACGTTATGGCAGGCTACGCCGAGTGGTAATCCCTCCCCCTGCGCCAGGATAAACCCATAGAAAGGGGGTGAGGGGGGATTTTTTCTAAGGTCCCCCCGCTTTTCTTTTCTTTTCTCTATGAATAGGCCGCAGGCCGCATAAAATCCGGCTCGTTCCACAGGAACGGCCCGCTCAGTTTTCTCTATTTTTTTCTATTTTTCTCTATAAAAGACCGCAGGGCAGGAATAAGGATCTCTACAGTTATGCGTTTATCCTGATCCTAAAAGCCCATAGCTCTTAATTTTATTCAGAATGGTCTTCCGGCTTATGCCAAGCTCTTGGGCGGCCTTGGTACGGTTTCCCTGGCAGCGGGCCAGGGCTTCCCGAATGGCCTCCCGTTCAATCGCTTCGAGATATCCCCATGCGGTGGTCTCCTGAGCGGATACCAGGGGAGGCCTTTCATTTTTTTCTCTTTTCTCTATTCTCTCTACTTTTTCCATGCTTTCCACTGACTTAAGCGCATGGAAGCCCAGGTCTTCCGGGCGTATGCTCCTTCCGTCGCCGTAGATGATTGCCCGTTCCAGGATGTTTTCCAGTTCTCGGATATTGCCGGGATAGGAATAGCCGCGGAGTTTGTCCAAGACCCCGTGGACCAGATTCGGCTTAGGACGCCCCATACGGGTGGCCAGGTTCGTAAGCAGATGATCCGCCAGGAGCGGAATATCCTCCCGCCGTTCCCGCAAGGGGGGGAGTTCGATCCGAAAGACGTTGATCCGGTAGTAGAGGTCCTCCCGAAAGCGGCCTTCCCGGACCATAGCCTCCAGATCCCGGTTGGTGGCGGACACGATCCGGGCAAGGAGGGGAATATCGGTAAGCCCTCCAAGACGCCGGATCTTCCGTTCCTGCAGGACCCGGAGGAGCTTCACCTGGAGGGGCATGGGCATTTCCCCGATTTCGTCAAGAAAGAGACAGCCCCTGCCGGCAAGCTCAAAAAGCCCCTGCTTCCGGGTAAGCGCTCCGGTAAAGGCCCCTTTTTCATGGCCAAAGAGTTCACTTTCTATGAGTCCCTCGTGAATGCCCCCGATATTCACCGCCACAAAGGGTTCATCCCGCTGAGCGCTCCGGCAATGGATTTCCCGGGCAGCCACTTCCTTGCCGGTTCCGCTCTCACCGGTTAAGAGCACCGTAACATCCGTGGCAGCCAGCTTGTCGATCTGCTGAGAAAGCCGTTCCATCACCGCCGTCGCGCCGATCAAGGCGCTTTTCCGGGAGCTGGGGGATTGCTCCCCGGAGCGTACCGGTTCCTGGATCGGAGAAAAAGCGGTTTCCCCCAGGGAACGGAGCTTGATGATGAGTTCCGCCGGGTCAAAGGGCTTAACCAGGTAATCCTTGGCCCCGGATTGTAAGGCCTGCACTGCATCGGGAATCTGCCCGTGGGCGGAGATCATGATCACCGGGGTAGTGATTCCCTGCTGCTGGATCCACTCCAGCACTTCCTGACCGCTCATGCGGGGCAGTTTAAGGTCCAGAATCACCGCGTCAAAGGGTTCTTGGCTAAGATATTCGATAGCCCCTTCGCCGGTTTCAACGCTTTCCGCATCAATATGTTCCAGGCTGAGGTATTTTTGCAAGGAGAGCCGGATGTTCCGTTCATCATCAACGATTAGTACCCGCATCTTACGCACCATACCGCCCCTCGGAGAGGCGTGGTTTATCCATAGGAACCAGTATACTCAGGAAGGGTGATGGTGACCAGGGTTCCTCCGGCTTCCCGGTTTTCCACGGTAATGGAACCGTGAACCGCCTCCACAAACCGTTTGCTGATAGAGAGCCCAATGCCGGTACCGGTACTTTTACGGGTAAAAAAGGGATCGAATACCCGTTTCAGGTCCTCCTCCCGGATCCCCTTGCCCTGATCCCAGATGCGGATCACGAGATCTCCGTTGTTCCGGGTGAGGGAACCGGCGACGGCCTCTGGTGGCCCTTCGGATTCCAGGGCATTACGCAGGACGTTTTCAAAAACCGAAGCGGCCCGATGGGGATCCATCAAGATAAGTCCATCGCTGGCGGTTTCCTGAGAGAAAATATTCCTGCCGCAGAGCCTGCGGGAAGTCTCCACGAGTAAGCCCAGGCAGTACAGGGGCGTCCGCTGTCCCGCAGCTTCCCGGAGATAGTCATTCACCCGGTATATCAGCGCGGAGAGCCGCTCCACTTCCTCATCAATGATGGCGATCTCTTCCTGTCCGGTATCCTGAAAGAGCTTCCGCAATATCCCGGTCTGGAGCCTGATGGAAAGGAGGGGATTCTTGATTTCATGGGCTAAGGTGCTGGCGGCGGTCCCCAGGACCACCAGGTTTTTCTGGGCCTCAATCCGATCCCGATATTCCCGGTTGCGGCGGTACAGATGACGGATATAAAACACCAGCCCCAGGAACGCCAGGGAGCAGAGGGGGAACAAGACCGTGGTGAAGGTCTGAACCCGCCAATACGCAGGATGGCTTATATCAATGTAAATGTACCTGCTCCCTTGGAGGGCATTTAAGAAAAAATTCTGCACCATAGAACGATGCCCTCCACGGGTTTCCGCGTCCCGGCGAGGCGGCGGCGGCAGCATCCGCTCGGCATACAACACAAATTTAACCCCGTGCCGCTGCTTGTCCAGGATGGTGTAGCGGCCAAAGCGGTTTTTCGACTGCTTATCCAGCATCCGTTCATCGAAAACCGATGGAACCGTTCCCCATTGATAGGCGGCGGTCAAATCCGGACCGTAGAGGGCGAAGCCGCTTATCCGTTCTTTGAGCACTGGGTTTGATTCGATAGCGGAACCTAAGTCATCGTAGTCTCTGAAACTGGCAAAAAGCGTACTGAGGATCTGTTCGTTGTCATTGTCCCGGATGAGCCGCGCCCGGTCCCGCATACTCCCGATGATAAAACCCGTGAGGGCCGAACACAAGAGCCAGCAGAGGACCGCCGCAAACCCTGAAGCCGCGACCCTGCTGGGGAGCAAGCGCCGCCAGAGACGGGGTTCCCGGGCTACTTGCTTCTGGCCTGCCAAAATCCTTTCCATGCCTCTGGATGTTCCTGGTAATACCCGCATTGTTCCGCATAATACCAGGAGGGGGTATCTTCCTCCGCAAGCGCCTGGAACTGAGGCAGGGCTTTGTCAAAATGGCCCTGGTAAAAGAGGTCCCGGGCCGCGTCAAAGCGTCGAAGGATCCCCTGTTTTTCGGTAAACACCTCTTCCGGCATCGGCTCATACACCGTAACCGCCTCTTTTTTCCCCACTACCGCAACCTGGGCGAGTTTACGGCCCTGGAAGGAACGGCTGTTCCCGGCCTGGGTAAAGGTCGCTTCGGTACACATGAGGTAGGTGCCGAATTGTTTGTTAAGCCCTTCCAGCCGGGCGGCCAGGTTCACCGCATCCCCCAGCATGGTATAATCAAAGCGCTTGCTGGAGCCCATGTTTCCCACCACCGCGTATCCGGTATTGAGTCCGATCCGGGTTAGTAAGCGGCAGCCGAATTTCGTATAAAAGAATTCCTGCCGTTCTGCCAATAAGCGTTGACAGGCCATGGAGGCATCCAGGGCACGAGCAGCGTGATCCGCGTAACTGACCGGAGCGTTCCAGAAGGCGATGATCGCATCCCCCTCGTATTTATCAATGGTTCCCCCGGAATCCAGGATGGTATCGGTCATAAAGGAAAGGTACTCATTTAAGAGTTCCGTGAGCTGCGTAGGGTCCAGTTTTTCCGAAATCGTGGTAAACCCCTGCACATCGGAAAAAAAGATGCTGATCTCCCGGCGTTCACCCCCCAAGCTGAGCCGTTCCGGATTGGCCAGGAGTTGTTCAATCACCGCGGGACTCAGGTACTGGCTAAAGGCGGATTTGATAAACCGTTTCTGGCTGCCTTCAGTGGCGTAATTATACACGCTTGCGAAGAGAAAGGCGATAAACATACCGGAGAGGGGAGCCACCACCGGTATCCAGAGACCTGCGGCGTCATAGGCAAGCCCTGCCAGACCGGAAAGGATGATGAGGATCATCGCCCCGCCGCTTACCGCCAGGGGAATACGGCGGGAATACAAAACCAGGAGGGTACTGAGGGTAATGGCGGCCAAGCTGAGGAGGCCCCCGACCCAGGCCGGGCTTTCCCGGATAAAATCCCCCTGCAAGAGGTTATCCAGCATGGTGATGTGCATACCCACTCCGGGATACACCGAAGAAATAGGGGTGCTGCAAATGTCAAAGAGTCCCGGTGCATAATACCCAAAGAACACGTACTTTCCCGTAAAATCTTCCGGGGGCAAAAGGGGTTCCCCGCCGTTCCGGTAGGCTTCGGCGCTCTCAAGCACTTCCGCGGCGCTGTAGGGAATATACCGGTCAAGATTTCCCCGGAAACGGAGCAAGGTTCCGCCGTTTTTATCCACGGGAATCCTATAGTCCCCCCAGGTGAGGGTCTGTTTTTTTTCGTTATACCGGATCCC
>JAISPY010000258.1 GCA_031274565.1 Treponema sp. | reverse complement strand
CCCGCGCTTTACGGTAAAAACAAGCGGAAGAAAAAACTAAGGGATCCCCATTCCTGATACCGGTCAATGGCGATAAACACCGTCCAGGACCTCCTGAATCTCCCCGGAACGCTGCTCTTCTGGGTGCATACTCAAAGCGGACGAAGCTCCTGCCGTCCGTCGGGCAAGGCTTATGGTTAGAATTTTACCATGCGTTTTTCTCCCCTTCGCTTAGGTTTTTACCTGAGACCATACGGCCATATATGGTCAGAGCGAACGCACATAACAATTTTTGTCCACGAATTACGCGAATTACACGGATTAAGAAGGAATCACGCGCTACAATCCGTTAAGGACCCGCTCATTTTTGCACATTAAGCACGGTGGTCATTCCCTCATTCGCGTTAATTCGCGTCATTCGCGGACTCTTTTGTTTATAGGCGCTGGCCCTGAATATATGGTACACTTTGGGGTAAACCTGGTATACTTTAAAGAAAAGAAGGAGAAGCGGGAGAAAAAAGGAAAAAAAGTATGAAAGGTGCTATTCTCGGCCTTACGGGGACCTATTGCGCGGGGAAGAACCACGTGGCCAAGCTCCTGGAAGCCCGTGGGTTTCCGGTGTTGGATGTGGATACCCTGGGGCATCAGGGAATCGAGTTGGAAAAAGCAGCCATTATTGCACGGTTTGGAACGGGGATTCTGGATAATGACGGCAGCGTAGACCGGAAACGCCTGGGGGCCCAGGTCTTCGGTTCCCCCGAAGCCTTGGCATGGCTTGAAGCGCTGGTCCATCCTGCGGCAAACCGCCTCACCGAAGCCTGGATAGCCCAACAGGGGGGCCGTTCCTGCGTGATCAACGCGGCCCTGCTCCATCGATCCTCGGTCTGGAACCGGCTGAGCGGCATCATCCTGGTGAAAGCGCCGCTCCTTACCCGGCTGTTACGGGCCCGGAAACGGGATAAGCTGCCCTGGACTCAGCTTATCAGGCGTTTCAAGAGTCAACGTGAATTCATGGCTCAATATTTGGCGGAACATGCCGATATATATAGCATATATAATAGGGGATACGGTACCGTATGGTCGCGCTTTTTCAGCGGGTATGTAGAACGGCAGCTTGATGCGGCGCTTGAAAAGGTGTTTACGCAGGAAGATACGGCAAAACCGGGGACTGGGGAGCATACAATTCGTGCAGATAAAAAATATCCGGTGTAGGAACGTAAAAAAGTATATCCACTACCAGGGACAGATCATGGGGTATACCTATGCAAGCAGTATAACCGGCGCTCCGCACCGGGAAATCCGCGTACGGGAAGGCACAATTAGGTGAGGAATGATATATGGACAAGAAGAAATTACTGCTGGTGGCAGTATCGGTAGGTATTTTTCTTATGATTGTGATCGGACTTTCGATAGTACTCTTCTTGCCGAAAAGAAATGCGGCTCTGGTAGCTTCCCAGGGGGGTCCAGTGTTTACCCCCAGTAACAACGCGATAAGCCCCAGTCCGCCCGTCAGCCCTGCGGAACCCTCTGAGGGGGCGGCGCCTGTACAGCCTGAACCAGCCTCCCGGACAGAGCCTGCAAGCGTGAATGCAGTGGATATGCTCAGAAATCCTGAGGGTATCCAGAGTTTGCAGAATCCCCCGGCAGCTTCGACAATGACCCAGGAAAACAATATTTATATTTACGGTGAACCGGTCAAGCCCAAAAGGGTGGTGGAACAAACCAGCAGTACCAACAGTTCAGGTCTGGTTATTGAAGTCCCGGTGCCGCCTCCTGCTGTCGCGGTTCCCAGTTCAGCCCCGACCGGACGGGCCCTTCCACGGGATACCCCAGGGGTAAGCGCCCCGGCCCCCACCAGTGCACCTAAAAAAACTGCCCCCCCAGCCTCCCAGCCGGTACGGCAGCCCCCGGTATCCAAAACTCCGGCCCCGGTCCCCCAGCCGCAACGAGTTGACTATTGGGTCCAGGCAGGATCCTTTTCCGAACTCAACCGGGCTAAAAGTGCCCAAGAGACCCTCGCAGCCAAAGGTATCACCGCCATCATAGAAACCAAGGATGTGCAGGGGAAGAATTTTCACCGGGTCCGGGTTGGGCCTTATACCTCTCAAAAAGAGGCTGACTATTGGCTTTCCGTCATGAAAAAGCTCGCCGGGTTTGAAGAGAGTCTCATTTTGCAAAGTGCTGCACCGCGATAAGGCGCCCTCAAGGAACGAAGCGGCTGGTTTGAACGGGGCGCGATATATGCTTTACTAATAAGGAAGCCTCTTATGGAATCGATCCTGCTCACCGCGGAAGATGTGGCAAAACAACTGCGCATTAAAAAATATACCGTGTATGAACTGATTAAACGGGGTGAACTCCCTTCCTCCAAAGTGGGTAAACAGGTCCGCATTGCCCAAAAGGACATCGACCGTTATTTGCAGGCCCGGAAGACCGGTTCCCCGGCCCTACATGCGCCGCCTGAAGGGGAAATGAGCGGGCGATTTGAAGATACACCGCGTCTGGATTTTTCCGGCTCCCCCCAGTCCCCCATCATTATTTGCGGTCAGGATAGGTGCCTTGACCTTTTGGTAAGCAGGATTTCCAGAACCGGGAATAACCTGGTCCTCCGTTCTTTTATGGGCAGCTATAACGGCTTATGTATCCTCTATACCGGGAGAGTAACCATGGCCGCCTCTCATCTGTGGGATGGAGAAACCGATACCTATAACTATCCCTTTATTCCCCGGTTGCTTCCGGGGCTTCCGGTGGGGGCGCTGCGTCTTGCGGGCCGTATGCAGGGCTTTTATGTTAAAGAGGGAAACCCCCTGCATATCAATGAATGGAAGGATCTGGCGCGGCAGGAAATACGCATGATCAACCGGGAACGGGGCTGCGGCACCCGGATCCTCCTGGATCAGAAGCTGGCCGAGCTGCGGATCGATACCGATGCTATTCAGGGCTATACCAAGGAATACACCTCCCATCTGGCTTGCGCCAACGCTGTGGCCAAGGGTGAGGCGGATCTGGGCTGCGGTTGCGAGCGGGGGAGGGAGCATATTCCTGGGGTGGATTTCGTTCCCCTGCAACTGGAATGGTATGATCTGCTATTCCGCCTGGCAGACCAAAATACCCCGGCGGTAAGGACCATGCTCACCTATGTCTTAGCAGGGGAGTTCAAGCAGGATATGGAGATGCTGGGAGGCTATGATCTGTCTCAGACCGGCCGGTATGAAACGTTTTATGGGGGAGCATCCCCTTCCCGCTCCTGAAATGGTCGGGATACACCCCGATCATTCCTTTCCTTTCCCCCCTTTTTCCCATTTTTTCTATACGCTGCATCGGTACCCATGAATCGTATGCCTCCGGAGGCCGCGCCGAAACCCACTGCGACGGCCCTTAGATTCCGCTGCATAACGCTTGGTATTCCGCGATGGTTTCCGCATGTACCAGTTGGTTCCGCAAAAGCGCGCCCCCTGGCATACCTTTGGTATACGCACAAAAATGCTTCCGCATCTCCAAGCATGCGGTTTTTTCTCCGAGATCCTCAGCCAGCAACCGTAAGTGCCGTAATCCGGTCTTGAGCGATTCCCCGGCCTTGGGGTGGGTATACGAACCGGTCAGCAAGAGGGAGCGAGTAGCGGCAAAGATGAAGGGATTCCCCAAGGCCCCCCGGGCAAAGAGTACCCCTGCACAGCCCGTATCCCGGAGCATGGCTTCCGCATCTTCCGGGGAAAAGAGGTCCCCGGACCCTGCCACTGGAACCGGAAGCCGGGAAACCAGATCCTGGATGTGCGACCAGTCGCTTTTCCCTGCATACCCTTGCGCCCTGGTTCGGGCATGGAGACTCACCAGGGCTGCGCCGGCTTCTACGGCAATCCGGGCGCAGGAAAGGTAATTGATGGAACTTTCGTCCCAGCCGGAACGCATTTTTACCGTAACAGGAACCGCCTGCAAATGGTCCCGGGAAGCGCGGACCACCGCTGCTACGATACGGCCCAGCAAGGGGGGATTCCGCATCAGGGCCGAACCTGCCCCGGTTTTAACCACCTTGGGTACCGGACAGCCGCAGTTGATATCCACCGCTTCAGGATGGTACGGGGCCAATAAGACGGCAGCCTTATACATCGCCTGGGGATCCGCGCCGAAGAGCTGGATCCCATAGCGCTCCTCGGCGTCGGCTCGGCGTAGCAGCGGCTCCGCCCGTACCTTATTTCTGAGGAGGGCCTCCGCGGAAATAAGCTCCGTACAGGTAAAGTCCGCGCCCTGCTCCACACAGATGGACCGGAAGGCTCGCTCAGAATACCCTGCCACCGGCGCGAGAAAGAGATTACCCGGAAGGGTGAGGGAACCAATGACCACCGGGTGGTACCGGGGCGTTTGGGGGGCTTCACTGTTTTTCTGTATGTTCATACCCTCCTATGGCCGTCCCCCGGACTGCTAGCAGCCTGTGGCACTTGTAGGTTTTTATGGTCTCTTTTTCCTTGAAAAATGCCATAAAAACCACGAGAAATGGCTCCTTACGCAGTTTGAAGGTAAAAAACCGCCTGATCGGCGGTTTTTTGAGGTTTTATGCGCGAAGCGCAACAAACTCCTAGGCATTAGGCAGGTCGAAAAACCGATTGGCATTCTCCCAGAGCGCCGCGGCCAGTTCCTCATCCCCCAGGTCCAACATATCCGCCAGGAACCGGGCGGTCAGGGGGAGGTACTTGGGCATGTTCCGCTTGCCCCGATAATCCGCTGGCACCATGAAGGGACTCTCGGACTCGATGAGGATCCGGTCCAGGGGAAGTACCCCGATGGTTTCATGGAGGTTTCGGGCGTTCCGGTAGGTTAAATTCCCCGCAAAGGAAAAATAGAGATTCAGCTTCAGGGCTTTCTTGGCATATTCCGCATCTTCCGAATAGCAATGCAGGACCCCCCCCTTGGGAGGTAGCCGATCCCGGAGTATATCTAACACATCATGCCCCGCGTCCCGGTTATGGATGATCACCGGCTTATTGAGCTTCGTAGCCAAATCAAGCTGGGTAATAAAAAGCTCAATCTGGGATTTCTTATCCCCGAATTTACGGTAATAATCGAGGCCTATTTCACCGACAGCCACGACCCGGGGAAGACGCAGACTCTGTTCGATGGTCTGTATCCAACTCTTCCCTGGATTCTGCACTTCCGAGGGAGAAACCCCCACGGCATGATACACATGTATTGCGGATTTAAGGTTGCCATAGACCCGCACAAAGTCGTGCAGACTATTACAAATCGAAACCAGCCGCCCCACGGAAGCCTGACGAGCTTCCTGAATAACCATGAGTTGTTCAATAGGGTCGTCGTAAATGAGCCCTATATGGGCATGAGTATCAAAATATTGCATGGCTAAAATCCAAAAGAAATGATTGTAGTTTTTCCAAACTAACTACGATTAAGTATAACACCGCTCTTTGCCCACGTCAACCCAATTTACGACGATTACCCAGGGCCAGCGTATTGAAAAGTACTCAAGCCAGGGGAGGAAAAAACCAATAAAAGCGGATTGGAGCAGCCAACCCTCAGCCCCTTTAATCGACTATTGCAACAATAGCAAAAATCCCCCGTAACGATGGGAACAAGGCCTATCCCTTGCGAGCAGGCACGGTAATTTTTGCCTTTTGATTTGTGTTTTTTCTTCATGGCCAACCCCATTTGGCGCCTCCACTCCTTATTTTGGGTTAGATTTTGAATACGGTAATGCGCAACCTTGACAGACGGTATGTATAGTAAGTACCATCCTATACATAAATCCGCATGATCGAGGAGGAAACCCGGTGGAGTATCCCAATTTTGTTCTAAAAGGTGATATCTGTTACAGTAAAACCAAACATTCCCTGGCTACTGCGGAAAAGAGCTTCCTCGTTTGTATGGATGGGAAGTCCGCAGGGGTCTTTTCCCGGCTCCCCCCGCCCTACCAGCGCTTTCCCTGTATTGATTATACGGGAAAGCTCATCATACCGGGTCTGGTGGACCTCCACATGCATGCCCCTCAATTCGCGTTCAGAAGCCTGGGAATGGACCTGGAGCTTCTGGAGTGGCTTGAAACCCATGCCTTTCCCGAGGAAGCGAAATATAAGGATACCGACTACGCCCTCCAGGCCTATACGGCATTGGTGGAGGACCTCCAGCAGGGACCCAATACCCGGATATGCCTCTTTGGGACGGTGCATGTACCGGCTACCCTCCGCTTGATGGATCTCCTCGAGGACTCAGGTCTCGTGTGTATGGTCGGCAAAGTCAACATGGATCGGAACAGTCCCGATACGCTACGGGA
>JAISPY010000159.1 GCA_031274565.1 Treponema sp. | reverse complement strand
GATGGTAAAGCGTCCAATTCTTGTCCAATCAGTTTCAGATTACGAATAATGTCGATATGTTGAGGGCAAACCTGTTCACAGTTTCCACAGGCGATACAGTCCGAGGCTTTGCCGTTCGTTAATACCTCGATTGCATATTGGCCAAAAGCAGCTTGTATATCGTTATAAACTAACTTCCGGTTATATGCGCTGAAAACTTTTGGAATAGGGATGTTCTGCGGACAACCCTCCACACAGTATTGACAGGCTGTGCAGGGGATGCTGTTTATTTTAGTGATAGCTGCCCTCGCCTTTTCGATGACCGAGTACTCCCCGTAGTTGAGCGGCTGGAAGTCTGACATAAATGAGACATTATCCTGCGCTTGCCCAATCGTGGACATACCGCTCAATACGATTATGATGTTCTTCTGTGAAGCCGCATATCGAATTCCCCACGATGCCAATGATACATTTGGGTCAGCATCTGCAAATACCTTTCTTACGCTATCGGGAGGGTTTGTCAAAAGACCGCCTTTTAGCGGTTCCATCACTACAATAGCCTTTTGATGCTTCATGGCTGCCTCGTGACATTTGCGCGACTGAATAGCAGGGTTTTCCCAATCGTCGTAGTTTAACTGAAATTGGACAAACTCTATTTCAGGGTGTTCGGTCAAGATTTTGTCTAAGGCCTGTGCATTGTCGTGGATGGAAAATCCAATGTGCCGCACCACTCCTTTATCTTTGAGTTCGCGCAGATAGTCCCACATGCCGAAATCATTAAATTTTTTGGTGCGGCTGCCCCCTAGGTTATGAAGCAGGTAATAGTCGATATAATCTACACCGATACGTTTTAGAGATGTCCAAATCATACTCTTTGCCTCTTCGGCCGTTTTGACTGCGAAGGCGGGACACTTTGTTGCTATTTGAAATGTCTCGCGGGGGTATCGGTCAACAATTGCTGTTTTCATTGCTTCTTCCGATTTTCCCCCCATATATCCCCAAGAAGAATCGAAATAACTGAAGCCTTTCGACATAAAAATGTCGGTCATTTCTTTTGTCTGTTCAATATCTACATTATTTCCTATCATAGGAAGCCGCATAAAACCAAAGCCAAGCTTCTTAATATTCTCCCCTAAGTGTCCCATATCTCCACCTCCTATTGTAATAATTATTTGCGAGTTGACGCATCAACGCATATACAGTGTATCACGCTGGAGTTGACGTGTCAACATTACGGATACTCAAAAAAATTCAAAACCAATTGCGCATAACTTTGTTTATGCGGTATTATTCAAAGGGAGTGAGGATGGATTTATCGCCGTTGATATGGCGCAGCGTAATTTTACCGCTGCTTCTTTGAAACCGGTACTGCCGTAAGTATACGGTTCCATCACCCAAGGGGCCAAGGGTAAGCAATTGGTTTTCCCGTATAAGGTATGTGTACCGATCCGTACCCAGCGGGGAAGTTACCGAAATTTCACCCCGGTCCGAGAAAGATATACCGGACCGTCATCCATCTACCATGTTCCGATAAAATCATTTTTCAAAACCAGCGGCGGGACTCCACCTGCAGCGCCGGTCTCCGGTTCTCCACGGACAAAGGTAAGACCGGCTGTTCTGGTAAAGGAAGCGCCGTCACCGGTCATGGTAATGGTTGATGCCTCCAGTTTGTCCGCGTCTGTCTCGTGGCCGTAGGTGATTAGAACATTTCCGCTTACCAAATAGCTGAACTGGTTTTCATAAAGTTCCCCGCAGCAATGGATGACCGAAATGGTTCCATTGTTTTTGAAAATCCATTTAAAATCCGTTTCTTCTTTCGCCCAGTGCTAACCCACAAACCCGGTAAGATCCGGGCCGGCTTCGGTATAATCTATAACGGCAATGAACGAATGGGATAAAGAAGAATCGCCCTCAGGTTCCGCGTTGGGGCTCATCCCATTCGTGCAGGCAGCCAGCAGCAGGGCGCAACACATCAGGACCGGAAATGTAACGGGGGAAACGTTACCCTTCCCCGCTGTTTTGGTTTTTGGACTGGTTTCCGGCGTTTTTTGTTTTCCCATAGCAGCTTCCAAAAACGACTTTTCTATAACGACAGAATGAGTTGTTTTACCGGCACTGTCAATAAGTCGGGGCAACAGCAGGATAAACACATAGTAATTCGTATTTCCTTACAGAGTAACGAGTTGGATACAATGGTAAAAAACAAGATTCGTTTACTAATTCCTTATAATTATAGGATTAGTAAATTCTATGCGTTTATCCTGCGCTCTTTCCCATTGCCCTTGACCCTTTAGGTATTATCCTTAATGATAGAGACATACTGGCAGGGCGAAGGTAGCCCTGTATAAAGGAGCGTGTTGGTTATGGGTATAGCAAAAGGAGCGGGGCGGCTGCTGGGGCTCGGCCTCGCGGCGCTGGCCTGCGGGCCGCTGGCCGCCGCGGGCAGGACGCAGGCCGCGCCGGAGCGGAAGCTCAAGATTATCAATGTGGGGATCACCAACGATCCGGGCACCGTAAGCCCGCTTTCGGTGAATAACATCATGGCCTACTACGCCTCAAGCATCCTCTTCATGCCCCTGAGCGCGGAAAGCCTCGAAGAAGGCTTCATAACCCGCCTCGCCGAGAGCATCACCACCGAAGATAACCGCACCTTCATCATCAAGGTGAACCGGAACGTGCGCTGGACAGACGGCCTGCCGGTTACCTCGGACGACGTGATCTTCACCATGAACACCTTTGCCAACCCAGCAGTCGGCATACCCGACCCCAGTGCCTATCGGATCATCGCCGGAACCGACGAGAGCGGCCTTTACCCGCGAGGCGCGGGCGGTCTCAGCGGCGTCCGGCGGATCGACAACTACACCCTCAGCGTGGAGACCAAGTACCCGCTCACCCTGGCTATCTTCAACCTCAACATCTCCAGTATGCTGCGGGTCATCCCCAAGCATATCTTGGAAAACGAAGCCCCGGAGGGTATCCTCGCGTGCCCCTTCTTCCAAAAGCCCCACGTAAGCAACGGGCCCTTCACGTTTAAGGAATACGCCCCCAGCCAGTATCTCTCCTTGGAGGCTAATGACGATTACTTTCTGGGCCGGCCCAAGATAGACCGGCTGAACTTCAAGATCCTCTCCGGCCCCCAGATTGCCGCGCAGTTGGAAAGCGGCGAAATCGACATGAACTATCCCGGGGTGGGCAACATACCCGCGGACGACTATGAGCGGATAAGCGGCCTCCCCCATATCCGCACCACCCGGGGCAAACCCTCCACGGTGCAGGTGCTTTTTTACAACAACCGGATCATTGACCGAGTTGCCGTGCGCCAAGCGATGGATCTGGCGATTGACCGCCCGGGTATCCTGCGGAATGTCTTCAAGGGAGAGGCCTTCATCACCCGGACGCCGGTTTCAAACCGCATCGAATACTGGAACGAGGAGGCCGCCCGGTATACATACGACCCGGAACGGGCGCGACGCATCCTCGCGGAATCGGGCTGGGACCTTTCCACGAAGCTTACCTTTCTCGTGCCTACCGGAAACAATACCCGGGAGCGGGTCTGCACGATAATCGCGGAGAACTTCAAGGCCATCGGCCTCAACGTGGTGATTGAACGGGCGGACTTCCCCACCACCATGAGCCGGATAGGGCGGCATGACTACGGGATTTCTATCGTCGGGATGCCCGCCAATCCCTTCAACGCGGTGCGGAACCTCCGGTACTACGCGGATTCCAAGGATGCTCACACAGGCTATTCCAACCCCAGGATGGACGAACTGCTGGACCGGATAAACACGAGCGTGGACAGCGCAGTACTCAAGGCCGCATATTACGAGGCCCAGGAGCTTATTGCCGAAGAAGCGCCGGTTTCTGGCGTCTACAGCGAACTGGTGCTGCGGGCGGTCAACAAGCGGGTGCGCTACGGAGACCTGGAAGACTTCGGCGCGCTCCGGGATCTGGAACAGTGGGATATTACGGAATAGCGGCGTAAGTTCGAAGCGCCGGAGGGAGCGGAGGGGCGGCCCCCTGCGCGTTTCACCTGGCGCGACCAGCCGAAGGCTGTACCTTTGAGTACGGGAGTAGGAAATGGCAAAGACGCTTTTGCGGGTTGAGCACCTGCAAGTACAGTTCAAGATGGAAGAGGGCATATCCCTGGCCGTGAAGGACGTCAGTTTTTCCGTAAGCGAAGGGACGAACCTGGCATTGGTAGGCGAGTCGGGTAGCGGGAAAAGCGTTACCGCCCTCTCCTGTATGCGGCTGTTGGGCGCTAACGGGCGCATTGCCCGGGGGCATATCGCCTTTGAGGGAGTGGATATTACCCGCGCCGGGGAAAAGGAACTGCGGCATCTGCGGGGAGCGCGGATAGCCATGGTCTTCCAGGAGCCGATGACGAGCCTCAACCCGGTGCTGAGCATCGGCTTCCAATTAGCCGAAGCCCTGCGCCTCCATAGCGGCCTGGCCAGAAAAGCAATCCGGGAACAGTGCCGGGAGCTGCTTGCGCGAGTGGGTATCGGCGACGCGGAAAAGGTCTTGGCGGGCTTTTCCCACGAGCTTTCCGGCGGGATGCGCCAGCGGGTGCTGATAGCTATGGCCATAGCCTGCAAGCCCCGGCTGCTCATCACCGATGAACCCACCACCGCCCTTGACGTAACCGTCCAAGCGCAGATTCTCGCGTTGCTCCGGCAGAT
>JAISPY010000157.1 GCA_031274565.1 Treponema sp. | reverse complement strand
AGCTGCTGCCGAATATGCTAAATGTTCAGTACTATTGTCGGAAGATTTAAATGACGGGCAAATTATTAGAGGAGTGGAAATAAAAAATCCATTCAAATAAATTGAAAATGACCCTCGTCACCTAACGAGACGGTCGAATTAATCATTCTTGAAGACGGAAATATCCCTATAGGCGTTTACTGTACAAGCATGGAAAAATATCATAGCCATAAACCTGCTTGAAACAATCCATGAGGTAGCGCCGTTTTGCGCTCATTCCAAGAGAAAACGAATCCCGGCGCTGTTCAGATCGCTTATTCCTAAGTAAACGCATCTGGGACTGGTCCCCCCGCTAAAAAGAATAGGCCCCAGGCCGCCCCCGGTCCGGCTCGTTCCGTAGGAACGGCCTGCCGCACGCTCTCGATGCCCCAGGGTTCAGCCGCAAATCGTCAGGCATACTTCCGTTTCAAACCGTTTCCCCGGTTCGATACGCACCGGTTTTATAGGCATGATACAGGTGGATTGGTACATCCGCCTGAGAACCCCCTGGACCCGGCAGCAGGTACGGATAGGCATGATCCATGCGTCAAAGGGCTGGTCAGAACGCAGGGTAATGAACACCTCGTTCTTGAGGTCCTGAAAGGTAAGCTCCCCTACACCGGTCATAAGCATCCCTTCCGTTTTTTTTTCTTTTGCTCCTGTGGCGTCCTCTGACCGCGCGGGCGCCAGGCGCACAAAGGATTCCCCCTCTCCTGGAAAGGAAAGGTCTAGACTGGGGATAAACAGCGCGGTTTCCGTCTGGGTCCCCCGATTGGTAAGGACATAGCGCACCCGGAGGGCGTCTTTTTTCACCTGGTAGCTTTTTTCTATTTCCACATTCCCATAAGGCAGCCCTGCCTGCACGGGCAGCCGGAAATGGACCTGCTCATGCTCCTTATCCATGCGTACCAGTTCAAACCGCTCGGCCCCGCAATAGCGATGGCTAAACCGGTCCTGGGGACCCTGTAAAGCCCCTGCCAGGGCGTCTTGAAAGGTGAGTTCCGGGGAAACCAGATGATCCGCAAAACCGGTCCGCCTCGATCCTTCGCTGAAGGTATCCAGATAATTCCAGACCTTGGGAAGATAATCCAGCTCAAAAACCGCGGCCCCTTCAAGCTGGATATAGCAGTTGATATACTCGTTCCTGAACAGATACTCCCCTTCCCCGTCCAGATCAAAATCAAAATTCAGCACCGACGGGATAAAACTGCCCTGTTCCCGGGTCAGCTTCTCCGCGGCTAAGAGGGCTTTGTAGGCGACCTTGCGGATGGAATGACGGCATACCCCTCCATAGGCCCCCGGACAAAAGGCGTCAAGCCCTTGGGCCTTCCAGAGTTCCTCCCGGGCGATACGTTTGCGTGATTTATCCCCCCTAAGCTGGTTGATCAATACATGGGTAAACATCATCTTGGCATAGATATGGTTTGCTTCAGGATAGTCGATTAAGCATTGCTGGACCCCACTGGTTCCGGCCGGTTCCCCGGATAAACCCCCGGCTTCCTGGGAAACGGGAAAGTATATTTTTTTTAAGCCCCGTAGCCCCTTAAACAATTTACCCGGACTGGTAAACTCAATCCGGGTCTCAAAAGAGGAGAGATCCTCAAAAAAACGGTGGAACTTCAGTTCCGCCGCTTCTGAAGGACCGTTTTCAGTAAAGATCTGTTCGGGAAAAACACAAACGATCCCCTCTCCTCCCATAGGAAAAAGCGGAAGCGCCCGATGACCTGGTCCGGGAATGGTCGCCTCCGGTTCAAAAAGCATCTTCTGGACCAGATCCTCTAACACCAGGGAAGCCCTTTTCCGGGCAAATGCCTCGTTGAGCCGGTTTGAAACCGGAAAAACCGTGATCAGCTTGCCCTGATCCTCGGTGATACAGGGACCGATTGCCCCTGGGGATACCCCCGCGAGGTTAAATTGCCGCTCCTCCAGAAACGTATAACCCATCCCGCAAGTACTCAACGGGCTGACTATATGCGGTTCCCAGGCCAGGGCGGGCAACCTGCACCCCTGGGGCCGCTTACCGAATTGTTTACGGAGATAGGTGGTAAGCAGTTCAATCTGTCCTATTTTATCCGAAAGGGGCAAGAGGGGCATCAGCGGTTCATAGAAACCACCCCCCAGTAATTCTACCTGTTTTCGGGAAACCAGGTCTTCCAAGAGCATGAAGAATTCAGGATGGGCCTTCTCGAGCCAATACAGCAAAACTCCGGAATAATGCAGGGTCGCCTGGATTGCGGGGTATTTATATAAGGTCGAAACAAAGGGTTTCAAATTCGTTTTATAGGCTTCTTCGAATTCATCATCCCCCGCTCCAGCGGGAATATGATAATGAGAACCTAAGATAAACCGTAGTGTATGATTCATGTTTCCTACTATACTAGTATTGGTATGTATTTTCGACTGATCCTTCTTTCCCGAACAGCGAAAACCCGACGGCCTGACGCCGCGCCTCTGCCCCTAGTATATGCCCAAGGTGGTAAAGAGTATAAGTCCCAGGGCGGTAAAAAGCACGGATAAGAGTCCCAGGGATATGAGCATGAGAGGACGTCCCTGCATAAAAGGGGGGACCAGTTCCAGGAAAGATCGTTTACGGATTGCATTGAGCAGCACGATACAAAGCAAGGTCCCCAGGGAAAAACCTGCGGACAGGATGAGGGCATCGAGGAAGGTCCGGGCTATATGGAGGGTCAGTATCAGCGCCGTCAGGACCAGGCCGTCATAAGCGGAAGCCGCGGTAAACAGCTTGTACTGCCAGGCCCCGGAAGGGAACAGCCGGGCGCATAGGGCCTCAAGCCCCATACAGACCAAGACGCTCAACGGAAAAAGCAGCGCATACTCAAGGAAGCCGAATGCCAGGAACCCTAAGCCATAGGAAGCCGCCAGCCAGAGCAGGAGCACCGCTATAAAGAGCACTCCCGATTGAAACAGGGGAACCTGCGGGGACCGCTCCTGTCCTTCCGCGATAGCGCGCAATCCCAAGGCGAAGTGCAGGATCAGATTCAGCGAAAAACCTGAAAAAATAAGGAGTGCCCCCATTAAGATGCCTCCTTGGGAGGAGGATTTCCAGCAGGGGGTTTTTTGAGGTTACGGAACAGCGCCGCCCCATAGCCCAGCAGCAATAAGCCCCCGCCGGAACTGGCGAGGATCCGAACCGGGAAAAAGGAATTCCCCTCATCCCCCTTGAACAGTTCCGCAATCCCCTGATCCCCTCCGGGGAGCGAAATCGTCATAAACCCCAGGGGTTCCCGGATCAGCGCAAAGGCGAGGATCAAGCCCCCCAGGGATGCGGCTTCGAACACCGTTTTAAGGAGGGCTTCTTCCAGGGTCTTGGACTCCAGGTTCACAAAAAGCTCAGAACCCATACAGCATACGGGACTGAGTATGATGAGGTAGGCGCTTCCCAGGGCAAGCAGCGGACTCAGCAGCCAGAGGACCAATAGGAAGAGACTCCCCAGGAAACTTGATACAAACAGGAGGATCACCCGACGGCCCTGTTGGGGCAGAATCGGCTTGGCCAAAAAAGCCGTCAGCCCGGTCAATCCGTATACCCAAAGGAGCGCGGCCAAGGCAACCAGGGCAAAGGCAACCCGGCTTGAGGCCATGATCAAAAGTCCCCCCCCGGCCAACGTGGAAAGGGGCATGTGGGAATCCTGTAGTATATAGGTTTGAAACCGTCGCTTCATTGCCTGTCCGCTCCTGTTCTCCCGCCGCTGTTCCCGAATGAAGGGCTTAATGCAGGGCTTTCTATACGCCCTATATAGGCGTTGATAACCCCACGGGGGATATGTTTCAAAGTCTGTTCCGCATGACTGGTTAAGGGAACGAGCTTGTGGTCTATCACCTTACCAGTGGCTGTGGAAACCACCGCCATACAGGGAAGGAACATACCCTCGGACATCACTGAAAACACCAGGGCCTGGTCTGCGGAATCCTTCAAGGTATACCAGCTTCCCCAGGGGATCCGTCCCCAACGCCCAGACTGCGGGATAAACCGTTCCAGCCGCCGGGAATCTTGCGCCGTTGCTAAGACCCGGTTGACGGTTTGGAGCAGCAGGGTGGTCCGCAAGGACTGGGTAAAGAACCACAGCAAGCCCCCTATCAGGAGGATCCCTGCAATCCATCCGATGTATAGACCCGTATGCTTCAGGGCGTCCCCTTGGTTAAGGGGTTTACCGGCAGCTTCCCCGCCGGAGAGGGATTCCTGCAGTTTCTCAGGTATCATAGGATGCTCCGTTTTTCATACCACATCCGGCTTTCTATAGTCCGGATCAGCGGAACCAGGGCGTTGATCAGGGCTATGGCAAAAAAAGCGCCGTAAGCCTCCGCACCGTAATACCGGAATATAAACGTCAGGACCCCGCTGCCTATGGCCACCGCCAAGGCTCCCCAATGCGATTTCGGCCCAGTGGCAGGGTCGGAAAGCAATAAGAATGCCGCTACCATAGTACCCCCTGAAAAGAACCCGAAGAATATATCCCCCCCCCCGATGCCGCCCCCAAAGGGCAGGGCGCCAAACAAACGGATGAGCAATCCATACACCACCACGTAGACCCCGGGAACCCAGAAGCGACTTACCTGGGATGCGGTAATGATGATGGTTCCCAGCAGCAGGGCAAAGACACCCCGGTCAGCGATAATACCCATCCCCGAAGCATTAAAGAACTCGATGTACCCTTCGGGTATTTCCGAACCGGTGATTGAAAAGATTCGAGCGTTCAGAAAGGACCGCACCGTCTGCTCCAGGGAACCGGTGGGTAAGGAAAAATAACCGGTTCGCGCAAGACTGAGCAGTTCCACCGGAGAACCGATAGGCCCCGAAGCGCCGCCCTGCATCCCGGCGGATACCGCAGCCAATGGGGACATTTCCAGGGCCTTGTTAAAGACCGTAGGCCAGGCGCACCGGATAAAAAGCCAGCCTCCCAGCGCGGGATTCATCCAGTTGGACCCAAGACCGCCGAAGCTGTGCTTAACCACCACCATAGCAAACACCACCCCCATGACCGCGTAGAGGGGATGCAGGTTATTCGGCAAAAGGAGCGTCAGGACCAGGGCGGATGCCACCGCGCTCCCATCTCGTACCATGCCGGCCCGTTCAGTCCTGAAATAAAACAGGAATTCCGTGAGGACCCCCGCAAGCACCGCGCTCAGGGCGATGACCAGCGACGCAAAGGAATCACTCAAGGAGGACTGGAAAATAACCAAGCCCGCACATAAACTAACCAGCCACATCCGTCTTGCCGTGGGATAGGAAAGATTTACCTGGGCTCGCTGATACTGCAGCGCCTCTTTTCTTGACATTCAGTGCTCCCCGATAGCTGCGGTTAGAATGGTGGTACTCAAGGAAAACCGGGACGGACACACCACATCGCAACAGCCGCAGCCGTGACACGCTCGTACCCTGTTGTCTTGTTCCGGCGCTTTCCCCCGGCGGAACGTAATGCCTTTGAATAAGGCTTCCGGATCCAGCCCCACCGGACACACCGCCCGACATTCCCCGCAGCCGACACAGCTCCGCATTACCGTGCCGCCGATCTGCTTTTCCAAGAGGGCGCTCAGGGCATAACTGGTTTTAATCACCGGCTCATCCAGGTTGTTTTCCAAGACCCGCCGGCCCGAGAGGGGGGAACCTAAGATGATCCGCTGGGGTTCACCGGTAAAACCACCGCATTCGGCGAACAGATCCCCGATCCGGGTCCCTATCCGCACCTTCATAACCTGGGGTTTCTTGACCGCGGAACCGCCTACCGCCACATACCGATCCAGAATAGGCCGCCCTAAGACCACCGCATCCCGGACCGCCGCTACGGTGGCCGGCCCTTGGATACCGAGGGAACCCAAGTCCAGCTTCTCTCGGGTTTCATATTCCCGTAAGGCCAGTTCCAGTTCCCGATGGTTCCGCTGGGGATACCGGGAACCTACCAGGACCACGGACGCGGGTAGCGCATAGGTTTTGGCCGCTGCCAGCAGCAGGGTCCCCAGGTCTTTCTCCTGGACGGAAACCGCATACACGACCCGGCTGGCCCCACATGCCCGGCTTAGGATGATACTCCCTTCCACTACTGCTTCGGTCCGTTCCCGGCATAGCACATAGTCCGCCGCAAGCCAGGGATCATCAAACACACACCGGACCACCAGGGTACTGGGCTGCTCGTGGAAAGAGGCAAACCAATCCGCCAAAGGCCGACCGGCTCCTTCCATTTCCACAATACCCCATTCGATAATGCGCTGCTGTATTGCCCCAGGTTCTAAGGATTCCCAGGGAAGGCGCTCCTCTGGTTTGCCCAGTTGTTCAAAGCTCCCCCCAAGCCGTATGACCAGGGCCTCATTGGTAATTCCCGGAACCATCTCCCAGGAAACCATACGAACCACCTGCCCGGGAACCGTAGCATGCACATGCGCGGACCCCGGTCCCTGACCGCGGCCTACGAGCATACCCTCCTTCACCACGGTTCCCACAGATGCCAGGGGAATCGCCTGGGATCCCACATGCTGCACCATGGGTATGACCGAAAGTACCGGAAGAAACGCCACGACGCTCGCCTCTTGAGGAGGGGCCGTGGGATCTGCAAAGCGTATCCCCCCCTGGGGAAATGAATATACTCTCATGCGGCTATCCGTTTTTCATTATATACCAAGATATGTTTCTTTTTTCCAGCCCTTTGGGTATACCAGCGTAAGCCCCTACGGTACACTCCTGGAGCCATAAGGAACAAAACCAGTCCGAGCATACTCAGCGAAATAATCCTAAGCGCCGTAACCCCGTTTAGCTCCCCTCCTGTAGTATGACTAAAACCTTCAAGAAATGCTATAAGATCTTCCAGGGGGAAGGGAGGGATCACCGGCTCCCCATAGGGATATTCCCCAGCCAGGGAAGGGGGGGGATCCCCCTCGGCTCCGGTACTGAACTCCTCCGCGATGAGGCCGTCTTCCCCCAATCGGTACTGCCGGTAATTTACTACCGGCAAGGACGGCTCCGGCCCCCTTCCCAGGGGAATAAAAGAAAAAGAAACCTGATATGCCGCATGGGTTTCATAGGCCGCCGCATCAATGAGATACCGGGGATCCGCGATAAACCCCGGATCATGGTAGGTACGCAGCCCTTCGCTCATCTGGGGTCCATACAGCGCGGCGAGGGAAGCCAGGGCAAAGGGAATGAGGGTCCGGTTGATCCGTCCCCAGTTGGTGGCCTCCATGATCCGTACCGGCATAAACCGTACATGATCCTGATCATTCCCCTGGTTTGCCTCGATCCAGAGCAGCAGCCAGAGGATACCCCCGGAACATACCAAACCAGCGGTTCCCAGCAGCGCAAGGCTTTTCCCCTGAACCGCCCCGGTCAAGTTTCCCGCCGGGGGGGATATGCCGTACAAGATCCCAAAGATCCCGAGAAAGAACAGCGCCGTACCCAGGGGTACTGCCAGTACCGGGTACAGCTTACCGTAGTGCCCCGCAGGATCCAGTCGATACCGGTGAGCAGCCCAGCGATCCCGGATAGGTTCCGCAACCGTCCCGGAAAGAACCGCCAAGGCCGCCCCCAGGGCAAGTCCTGGGGGACCTGCGAAGGTCAAGGCCCCTAAGACCGGCAAGAGCGCCATGAAGAGCGCCGGTTCGCCGGAAAACGCTATGGTTGCTCCCCCGGCCAGCACAAAAAGGAGGAAATAAAACAAGCGCGGCTGCTCATGGCCCAAAAAAGTGAGGGAAAAGGGTATCTTTCCCAGGACCGGGGTAATAGAGGCTTCAAGCGCGGTTATCCGTCGCTTCGTAAGCCACGGATCCGCAGCCCCGGAGTCGCTGGCCAACGGAGGAATCGGCATAAAGAAGAGCCGTTTTCCCTCACGCACAAAAAAAGAGCGCAGCTTTTCCGCATAACCATCATCCCGGGGATCAAAGGGTTCAACCCGATCCCGGTAGGTATCCAGGGGGATCCGTTGCAGCGTACCAAAATCATCCAGAAACACCCATTGGGTAGACTCGGATATATAGTTCCGGGTAAAATCAGGCGCCGCTTCTGAGGCAAGCAAATCCCCAATAAACCGGTCCGGGTAGGAGGCGTCCACCGCAAGCACCGCATAGCCCCGGTTGCTTCCCCAGGGAATCCAGGTGAGCACCAAGAACACCATGAAAGCCCCTAGACCAAGGGAGAGCAGGGATGGCAGCAACACAGACTTCCCTAAGGACATATACCCATAACCTATAAACTCGCGTATGCCGCGGCAATAAAAATACCCAGGAATGCCCCCACCACTACTTCCAGCGGCGCATGACCATGGACTTCTTTTACCGGATGATATTCGATATTCAGGCGCTCCGCCAGATTCCGCCCCAGCAGATTGAGCGCCCTGGCTTGGATTCCCGAAGCACGGCGTACCCCCATAGCATCCCGCATAACAATGAGGGCAAACCAAAAGGACGCTACAAACAGATTCGACCCGATCCCTTCTTTAAAGGCAACCGAGGTGGTTAACGACGAAACTAAAGCCGCATGACTTGAAGGCATACCGCCGGTACGCCAGACCAGGACTGCCAGTACTTCCCGGGTGCTTTTTCTGCGGGCATTAAGCAATACAATCACGGTCTTGATAAGTTGGGCAAAAAACCAGCTTGAGACAGAAGATAAAAAGATGAGATTTTCAAAAAAACTTTTGAGCGATACTCCTCGTATAGACATTACTAACGACATGGTTTAACTTTCCATGAGGGAGCGCCTTTTGTCAAGCGGTTGGGGCTTGGGGACAGGATAAACGCATAGAAAAAGTAAGGGGGCGCGGGGGGGCTTTTTTCTAAGGGCCCTCCGCTTTTCTGCTCTATTTTTCTATTTTTTCTATTTTTTCTAGAGCATAGGCCGCAGGCCGCACCACGTCTGGCTCGTTCCGCAGGAACGGCCTGCTCAGTTTTTTCTATACTGAAGGGCGCGGGGCAGGATAAACGGAACGCACCTTTTCAGGGAGCGCCTCGGCCCCCGGAATTGTTCAGGACCCGCGCAGGTTCGGTTCCCTATCCAGCATCCCCGGATCACTTAAACACGATCTTGTCTTTATTAGCGGTTATCTCCGTCTTTATTTCGCTGATAGGCGCCCATTGGATCAGAAAGGAAATTTCGTTGTTGAATTTGTATACCGGAATCGTGCCGGGAGTCTGATCCAGATACGGAGACAGGGTGATGCCCAACTTGGCATCCCAATCCCCCAGGTGATGGACCAGATTCAGCCTAAAGGATTTTAATTTGAACCCCGAGCTTCTTCGCAGGGCCTCATCATCAAACCGAAAGGAATTAAGTAGGTCCGTAAGGACGTTTTGTTCTCCGGGAAGCTCCATCGGCAGATCAAAGAACGGCAGGTTTTGCAGGTACCGGAAAATCACCGCATTCTCCGAGGTGGTGCTCAGGGATAGATCAAGAAAATTGGTGATCCCCAGGGTAAAACCCAAGGTCAAGGAATACCGGGAATAGGTATACCGCTGCAGATCCAGGGATAAACTGGAATTGACATTAAACGCAAAGGAAAGCCGTCTGTTCCAGAGCCGTTCTTTTTTAAAGGTTTTGTTATAGGTCATCCTGAACTCCCGAGGGTTCAAGGTCTCTTCATCGGTATTTTGTACCCAGCCCCTCCCCGTCTCCAGGGTATAGGTCTGGGAACGGATGGCCGTATACGAAGCTGAAAGCCCGCTCCAGGCAAGGCTGGTAGTAAAATTGGTAAATTCCTCGAGTTCCGGATCATAGGTTACTTGCTGCTGGAGTGAATTGGCGTTATTGGTCCCAAACCTAAAGGTTTCGGTAGCGTACACCGGGTCAAATTTCCGGTTTTCCGCATCATAAGGCTCCAGTATTTTACCCCGCAGGTTGGTTTCGGTCTTCCACACCCGAAAGGTCGCGTTTCCTGCCAGGGTAGCGTCCTTGGGGGGGATCTCCGCGGTAATCGTTACGTTTTGGGTATGATCCCGTATGGAGGCCGCGATATTCGCCACCGCCTGATGGGTATCGAGATCCTCCTTAATCCATTCACCGTATTCCACGTCCCACTTGGGTTCCGCGCCGGTACCTTCAAAAACGCTTTTCGCCAAAAGTCCCTTGAAGCTATACTGAAAGCTGGTATTTCCCCAGATGGGATGGTAATAGAAGGGTTTTATGGTGCTGGAAAATTCATAGGAAGCCGTAAAAAGGGTTGCCTGATAGGTCCGTAAACGGGCGGCGTCTATTTTTTGCTGATCCAGTGCTCCGGAGGTGCTGTATTCTTCCGCTTCCTCATTCAGGTAGGAATAATCCTGCCATTGGCCGTTACCGGAAAAGCGGAAGGAGTTGGTATAGAGGCTCGTTTCCGGCTGGCTGAGGGTAAAACCCACGCTCCCATTGCTAGTCAGGGTAGTTAATATAGAAGAAACTTCACTCCAATCGATATCTTCCCGTTCAGGCCAATTCTGCAAAGAAGACCGGTATTGCAGTTCCGAAGCGCTGGTAGGGGAAAACCGATAATCCAGGGCAAGCCGAGGGCCCCCGGTTTTGGAAAGGGTAAATCGCTGGGATAGTATCGGGGGAGTCAACTGATCCACCGGTGAGGACGTATTCGGGTCCGTGGCTGATTCCTCAGGGGGAGCCCAGGGGGAACGGGGTATCCCTATGCCTTGGAAGGGATCCGTCGGTTCCGTATCGGTCTGAGCCGGCTGACTGGTTTTCGTTCCTCCCAGGGTAAGGGGTGTTCCTGCGATGGAAGTACTAATCGAATACAGGGTCAATTTATTGGGAAAGAAAAAGGCCCGCTCCGGGGAAGTCGAAGCAGATGCCAAGGCCGAGGTTCTGGTGCTAAAGGCCAGGGAGGTGCTCAAACTGGAAACAGAAAGGGATGAGATATAGGGATTCAGGGCAGTAACCGAAGGGGTAATGGCTCCATTCAGCCGCCATTCATAGGAACTCAGCGCCGTTGTGGTGGTTTCTTCCTCCGCGGCATTTGCTCCTTTCAGCATGGTAATCCAATCCATTTCTTCGGCGCGGTCCAAGAAGTCCCGGTCCACATAGGGGTCTGCATAAAACGGGAAGGTCCATGCAAAGGAACCGTATTTCCCTGACAGGGAACCCTTGGTAGTAAACCGGTACCGCAACGGTATCTCTTCGGAAAAGAAATACGCCTTGTTCCATTCATCGGACCCCTCCTCGTTAAAGGGGGAATACTCGGACCTGATCTGGTGGATCGTGCGGGTAAGTCCTAGGCCGGCGGAAAGATCCATACCCCCGAAGATACCTTTCCGGGGAAGGGTTAATTCGGTTCCCAGGTAAGCGCCTAAATTCGTATACGCATCCAACAGCACGGAAAACCGCGTATCGTTGGGGTCCCGGGACTTACGGCCGGTACTGCGGAGGAAGATGCCTTGCCGCGTCTTTTCCATATCTGCACTGCTTCCCAATATCTTAGAGATGGAACTTTCCGATGCGGGATTGGTCTTGGGCCGTCCCAAGATATAGGTGGTGGTCTGCACGAAATTACCTTCCCGGGAACGGTATCCGATGACCGGATGGAAGATGATCTCGTCCGCGGGAAAGTAAAAGGCCGGAATATACAGCACGGGTATTTCCCCTACTTTTAAGACCGCGCTTAACACCGCCCAATCCGAACCGGGTAAGAGCCAGAGCTTGTATGCATGGAGGGACCAGAGGGCCTCGGGGTTCTTGGCGTTTGAAATGGTGGCGTCGGTCATGACCGTTACCTCTTCATCACTGCGGGAGATGAGGGTTCCCGCAAACTGATAGGCGGTGGCGTTATCAGTAACGGATTTTTCCGTTACCCCTCCGACAAAGACGCTGGCCCAGGTATCCAGATTCACCGTGATCGATTCCCCCTTAAAGGTCTCGATGGTGTCTCCTTCTTCTTTTCGATATTCAACCCCTCCGGAAGCGCTCATCACATTACGGGTCCGGTTGTAGAGAATTTCCCCGGCGCTAATCCGGTGTACCTTCTCCCCGTCTTTCAGGCTCACCACCACATGCCCCCGCAGCCGGGCATATTCCTCATCCACCACCTCCAACGTAAAGTATTCGGTGCTCCGAGCGGATTCGATGATAATAAGGGTCTGCTTCTTCGGTTGTGCTTCCTCGGCAACGGCTTCCGAGGCTGCTTGATTCGGCTCGGGAAGCGTAAAGTGGCTGCGGAGCCGGTTGGCCAATTCTTCCTTGGTTCCTCCTTCGCTTAAACCGAGGCTCCGGCACCACGCGGCAAGTTCCGCTAAGCTGGAGGTCTTAATATCCATTTCCAAAATCCGCTCTTCAGGGCTTGGCGTTCGGGGAGCTTCCGGGGGCTGGGGAGCTTCCCCTTCCGAGGGATCTGTTACTATCTCGGAACGTTCCGAATCAGGGGGCGCCTCCGCAGCTTCATCGGCTTCCTGCGCATACAGGACCTGGCTCAAGAGGAAGAGGATGCCCAGAGCCGCCAAAGCGAACCGATTCTGGCGACGGGTTCTCAGGGCAGCAGCCTGTCGAGAGCGGAGACAAACCCTTAAACCCCTAGGGTTTCGCTCCCTGCGCGGAGCCGAACCGCGCCATCTTGTACCCCATACCGCCCCCTCCATGCTCAATTCCCGGTGCTTTCCCGGAGCCTTGCAATGGCTACGGGTCCTTCGGATAGTCCCCTCATCGCGCTCCGTTTCCCGGTTGCTGCTTCAGCCTGCGGTATAATCCCCCCATAGCCTATCAGTTTTAGAGCTTCCCCCATGGCTTCTGCCTCCGCACATACAGTTGAGCTGGTTCCAAAATCTAACATTTTGGAACTGCCTCAGTTATAGGACGAATATCGTCCTGGTTACTCAGTAAGGACCCATACAGCAATACCATGACCATTAGGTCATCGTATTCGTGCGTGGGTCCTAAAGCGCCGCCGGCGCACCCTTCCCTGCTCCCTATCCCCTGCGCTCCAGCAGTTCCCTGAGATACTGTCCGGTGTAGGAGCCCCTATAGGCGGCCACCTGTTCCGGCGTACCGGTACCTACCAGATAGCCGCCTTTGTCCCCTCCCTCGGGGCCTAAATCAATGAGGTGATCCGCCTGGAGGAGCACGTCCAGGTTATGCTCGATCATGATCACCGTATTGCCCTGATCCACCAGGCGCTGAATCACCTCCATGAGCTGCTTCACATCCGCGAAATGAAGCCCGGTGGTAGGCTCGTCCAGGAGGTACAGGGTCTTGCCGGTGGAACGTTTGGAGAGTTCCAGGGCCAGTTTCACCCGCTGGGCCTCCCCACCGGAAAGGGTGAGGGCTGATTGCCCGAGCTTAACGTAGCCCAGGCCCACCGAGAGGAGGGTTTCCATTTTCCGAGCGATGTGGGGTATATGGATAAAGAAGTCCGCTGCCTCCTCAATGGTCATGTCCAGTACGTCCGCGATGTTCTTGCCCTTGTACCGGATCTCCAGGGTTTCCTTGTTGAAACGCCGGCCTTGACATACATCACAGGTAATATAGACATCCGGCAGGAAGTTCATCTCGATGGTGATGGTTCCGTCCCCCTGACAGTTCTCGCAACGGCCTCCCTTGACATTAAAGGAAAAGCGGCCGGGCTTGTAACCCCGCATCTTCGCCTCCGGGAGACTGGCAAAGAGCTCCCGAATCCCGGAGAACACCCCCACGTAGGTGGCAGGATTGGACCGGGGGGTCCGTCCGATAGGGTTTTGATCGATGTCTATCACCTTATCAATCCACTGGGCCCCTTCCAACCGGGTATAAGCCCCCTCCGGGCGGCTCATAGAGGAAACCCGGTTTACCAGGGCCGGGTAGAGCACATCCGCAAGCAGGGTCGATTTCCCGGAACCAGAGACCCCGGTGATGCAGGTAAAGACCCCCAGGGGTATCTGTACATCAATGCCTTTCAGGTTATGCTCCCGCGCTCCGGTGATCCCCAGGAAGCGGCCGTTCCCCTGCCGCCGCTCCGCCGGCGTAGCCAGGGTGAGCTTCCCGGCTAAATACTGTCCGGTGAGACTCCCCTGAACCTGCATGAGTTCCCCCGGGCTTCCCTGGCCCACCACCCTGCCGCCGTGGACCCCCGCGCCCGGCCCTAAATCCACGATGTAGTCCGCAGTACGGAGGATCTGCTCATCGTGTTCCACCACGATGAGGGTGTTCCCCAGGTTCCGCAGGTACAAGAGGGTGTCGATGAGCCGCTGGTTGTCCCGCTGGTGCAGGCCGATGGAGGGCTCGTCCAGGATGTACAGCACTCCCACGAGGCTGGACCCTATCTGCGTGGCCAGCCGGATCCGCTGGGCTTCCCCGCCGGAGAGGGTCGCTGCCTTGCGTTCCAGGGTCAGGTACTCAAGGCCCACGTTCTGCATGAACCCCAGCCGGGCGCGGATCTCCTTCAATATTTGGGAGGCTATCTGCTCCTCGGTTTCGCTCAAGGCCACGGAATCGAAGAAGGCCAGGGAATCCGCTACTGAAAGGCTGGTGAGTTCCCAGATGTTGCGGCCCCCCAGGGTTACGCCGAGGACTTCCGGTTTGAGCCGCTTGCCCCCGCAGTCCTCACAGGGCTTGTGGCACATGAACTTCTCCAGCCATTCCTTGATACCCGGGGACTGGGTTTCTAGATACCGGCGCTTTAAGTCTTCCAGCACCCCGGGAAACTTCGCCCGGTACTCGAAACGGCCAGTCTTGTCCCGATTCTCATAGGAGATGTCGATATCCTCCTTGCTACCGTAGAGCATCGCCTCCAGGACCTTCTTAGGAAGCTCCTTCAGGGGGGTATCCAGGCTGAACGAATAGTGCCGGGCCAGGCTCTCGAAGCGACTGTGGTGCCACGCGGAATCCGGGTTATAGGGCGCCACTCCCCCCTGGTTAAAGGAAAGGGAGCGGTCGGGGATCACCAGGCGGGGATCAAACTCAAGCTTCGCCCCCAGGCCTGAACAGGCGGGACAGGCCCCCATGGGGTTGTTGAAGGAGAACAGCCGGGGCTGGAGTTCCGGGATCGAGATGCCGCAGTCCGGGCAGGCGTTCTTCTGGCTAAAGAAGCGCTCTTCCTCTTTACCCTCCCGCTGGATCAGGAGCAGCATGATCCCCTCCGCAGCGGACAGGGCAGCCTCCACGGACTCCGCAAGCCGGGAGCGGATTTCAGGACCGATCACGAGCCTATCCACCACCAGTTCAATCGTATGCTTTTTCTGCTTATCCAGCTTGATAGAAGGCTCTGGCCCATCATCGAAGGGTACCACCAGTCCGTCTATCCGAGCCCGGGCGTATCCGGCTTTTCGGGCGTCTTCGAGGATCTTCTGGTGCTCTCCCTTTTTCCTGCGGATCACCGGCGCGAGGACTTGAATCTTCGTACCGGTTTCCAGGGTAAGAATCGTGTCGATGATCTGGTCCACAGGCTGTTCGCGGATTTCCCGTCCGCACTGGGGACAGTGGGGCACGCCGATGCGGGCATAGAGGAGGCGGTAATAGTCGTAAATCTCCGTGACGGTTCCCACGATAGAGCGAGGATTGCGGTGGGTGGTTTTCTGTTCTATGGCGATAGCCGGGGAAAGTCCTTCGATGTAGTCCAGGTCGGGCTTATCCATACGGCCTAGGAACTGCCGGGCGTAGGCGGAGAGACTTTCCACATACCGGCGCTGGCCTTCAGCGAAGATCGTGTCGAAGGCCAGGGAGCTTTTCCCTGACCCGGAAAGACCGGATATGACGATGAGTTTATCTCGGGGCAATGCGAGATCGATATTTTTGAGGTTATGCTCCCGAGCGCCTTTGATGACAAGTGTATCCATAGGGTCTCAGCATACCCCTAAGGGCCGTCTAAGGCAAGATCGTCCCGGGCCAGCGCATATAACAAAAGAGACCACGAAAGACGCGAATTAGGGAATGACCACCGTGCTTAATGCGCAATACACCGCATAATTATGTAGAAAGCGGGATAAAGGGGTATAATTTTCCCTTTTCAATCACACCATGTACGAAATTTCTATTGACATACTGTTATACCTGTGTTATACTATAAATTATGAAAACGGCAATATCTCTTTCAAATATATTGTATGAAAAGGCAGAAGAAACGGCCTCGTATATGGGTATTCCCCGAAGCAAATTATTTGC
>JAISPY010000155.1 GCA_031274565.1 Treponema sp. | reverse complement strand
CCCCCTAAGACGCTATAGAATCATAGTTCGTTCACCAGGTTTTTCATGATGTACTCCCGCCGTTCAGGGGTGTTCTTGCCCATGTAAAAGCTCAAGACCTGGGGAACCGCCTTGAGGGTTTGTACGGTTACCGGGACCAGCCGCATATCCTGCCCAATGAATTGGCCGAATTCCTTGGGGCTGATTTCCCCCAGGCCCTTGAACCGGGTAACTTCGCTCTGGGTCCCCAGGGCCTTCATCGCCTCGTTCCGTTCCTGTTCGGTATAGCAATACCGGGTTTCCTTCTTGGTCCGCACCCGAAAAAGGGGGGTTTCCAGAATATAGACCCTGCCGGTGCTTACCAGATCCTCAAAATAGGAGAGAAAAAAGGTGAGCAGGAGGTTGCGGATATGAAAGCCGTCGAAGTCCGCGTCTGTGGCAATCACAATGCGGGCGTATCGGAGGAAGCCTGCATCGTTTTCGATCCCCAGGGCCATCATCATGTTGTACAGTTCCTCGTTCTTGTAGATCGCGGCCCGTTTCTTGCTGTACATATTTTCAGGCTTGCCCCGGAGGGAGAAGATCGCCTGGGTCATCACATCCCGGCTTGAAACCATGGAACCCGCCGCAGAATCCCCTTCGGTAATGAAAATCGTGGAGGAGGCCCCCTTATCTCCATCATCCAGGTGGTACTTACAGTCCTTGAGCTTGGGAATCTTGAGGGCGATCTTCTTGGCCGCTTCCCGGGCTTCTTTCTTAACCTCGTTCAGTTCGGTCCGCAGGCTTTCATTGGCGATTATCTTCTGTTCCAACCGCTTCGCCGCGTCGGGATTCTTGTGGAGCCAGTCTTCCACCGCATCCTTCACTTCCTGGACCACCCAGGCCCGGATATCCGTGTTACCCAGCTTATTTTTGGTCTGACTTTCAAATATGGGGTTCTTGAGCTTAAGCGCTGCTGCGGCAATTGTGCCTTCCCGGATATCTTCGCTGCGGTAGTCCTTCTTGCAATAGGCTTGAATCCCCTTGAGAAAGCCCTCTTTGAAGGCCGAGAGGTGGGTTCCTCCATCACTGGTGTACTGGCCATTTACAAAGGAAAAATAGGATTCCCCGTAGTTATTGGTGTGGGTAAAGGCAAACTCGATCCGTTCCCCCTGGTAGTACCCGATGGGGTAAAGCCCTGCTTCCCCGGTCTCTGCGGAGAGGAGGTCGAAAAGCCCTCCTTGAGAGCAGTAGGACGCGCCGTTTACGGTGAGGGTAAGCCCGCGGTTGAGGTACGCATAGTTCTGTATCCGGCGCTCGATGAATTCCAGGTTGAACGCATAGTTCCCGAAGATCTCCGTATCCGGGGTAAAGGCTACCAAGGTACCGTTAGGCTCGGGGGTTTTGAGCTTCCCCTTTTTGGTATCTTTGATGAGGGTCCCGCGCTCAAAGATCGCTTCCGCATACGCCCCATCCCGGATAGAACGCACCCGAAAATAGGACGACAGGGAGTTCACCGCCTTGGTACCCACCCCGTTGAGGCCCACGGAAAATTGAAACACATCGTCGTTGTACTTGGCCCCGGTGTTGATCACCGACACACATTCCACCAGTTTTCCCAGGGGAATCCCCCGGCCAAAATCCCGAACCGTAACCGCCGGCTTACCCTGAGCTCTGTCAGCCGCTTCGTTCCGCACTTCCACTTCAATACGGTTTCCGTTTCCCATGATGTATTCGTCGATGCCGTTATCAATGACTTCCTTGAGGAGCACGTAAATCCCATCATCGGGGTTTGAACCGTCTCCCAGGCGTCCGATGTACATACCGGTCCGCAGCCGTATATGTTCCAGGGAGGAAAGGGTTTTGATCTTGGATTCGTCGTAGATGCCTGCAGCCGCAGGTTTTGCAGGAGCCGCAGGGGTTTTACGGGGCTTTTTCACCTGCTTGAGTACCGGGGTCTGGGTTTTTACCGGTTTTTGTTCATGTTGAGGAACTGCCATACTGTTATAATAATCAATTTTTGGAATCCCATGCTAGCGGAAAGGCAGGGCCGGCGCATATAAACAAAAGAAACCGCGAAAGCCGCGAATGAACGCGCATGAGGGAATGACCACCGTGCTTAATGCGCAAAAATGAGCGGGTATTTTTTTCGGTTTTTTTTAAAGATAAAAAATCCATTGATTACGCTGATTGAGGACCTGCGCAGCACTACCCTGATCATGCGGTGAAGCCCTTGCGAGAGCCTCAAAAACCGTGATAATCCGGGCTGCTGCTCGTTTTGCCCTGTAACCGCGCTGTTTTCCTAGGGGTTTCCAGCGGAATTTAGCCAAGCCCCTTGAGTTCCAAAAGGCGGGAGTCAACGGCCTGGGCGATGGCGGTTCCCATGTCGGTTAAAATGCCTTCCTGAAAGCGTTTGACGGCTTCATCAGTGTATGAATTCATAGAAAACAACTGCGGCGTGTCGATTTCAAGGGCAGTGGCTATGCGTTCCAGCATTTCAGGGGATGGAAACTTGTTTTCCTGCTCGATTTGGCCTATATAATGGGTCGATGTCGAAACCTTTTCGGCCAGTTTTGCCTGCGAAATACCTAAAATGCGCCGTCGTTCCTTCATATTGTATGCCAGTAATACTCTGAGATTTGTCATAGCCCGATATTTCAAATCTACCGGATAGGAGTCTATTGACAAGTTTCTATTGGGAACTATAATGAGTTAATCATAAAATATAGACCCTTTTAGGAATATATTATCTAAGAGGAACTGACCCTGCCCTTGGAGGCGGGTATTTTAGATCCGGCTAATGCCCCATTGGGGGGCAGCGGCCTATAAGGAGCAACTATGAAGATGAACCATGGTCTCTTTCAAGTCCTTCTGCGGAACGGAATGGCTTGTCTCGTCCTCCTCCTCGCGGCGGCGATGGTATCTCTGGCGGGGTGTGACAACCCTCTCGCCGGTGGGGGCGGGGACGCCGGTGGGGATGCTCCCGTTCTTTCACAGCAATTTTACTTTTAGAGAGACTGAGAAGTGTAGACAAGAAATTCTCATAAAATATGCAACCAGCGGGTAACTTTTTGCCTCTGCATTGGCTTGCTGGGGCGGTTTTTTCACTTTGGTTACCCAAAAGCGTGAGCCAATTCACCGCACCGAGGCCTCCCGCGGAACAAAAGACTGCCCACCATCGCTGATTTTGCAAGAAAGCCTGCCTATGCCACGGGAAAAATCGTAGAATTGCCATTATGTTAGGAATAGGTACGGTATGAACGGTTTAGTTTTTTGTAAAAGTAAAATTGCTGTTGAGACTGTCGGAAAAGTATACAAACCAAAAAAACTGTGCTATGCTTTGGTATTATACCGCGATACAAATACCTTAATCGTTCACCGGGATTATTCCTCACCATCCGTCTGGCGGACCAATTATTGCCCGGCTCTTTCGAGTATGCTTTGAACCATATCATCGACCAGATGGACCTGAGCGCCTTCGACGCTTCCTTCCACAACGACCAGAAAGGTGCTCCCGCTCATGCTCAAAATTATCTTCTCCTGCTACTCACGGGGGATCATCACCTCCCGCCCCATAGCATACGCCTGCAAAACCAATAGGGTAGTCAAAGCTTTAGCCCGGGACGCGGAGCCGGATCACGATACCATCGCGTATTTCATAATCAGCCAGGCGGAGGCGGTAAAAAATTTGTTCAGTCAGGTACTGCTCACCTGCGATAGTCTGGGACTCATCGGCGGGGATATGGTTGCGATTGACGGCTGCAATCTGCCGTCCAACGCCGCCAAAGCATGGTCGGGAACGATAGCGGAATTGGAGAAGAAGAAAGAATGCCTTGAAAGCCTGGCGGTAAAGATTGTTGAACAGCATACCGCACTGGACCAGGAGGAAGATAAGCGGGAGGTTTTAAATCCGACGGCGGCATCCTGCGTGTATGGCGAAGCATACCGGAAGCGGCATCGGGAACGGATAGAGGATAAAATCACCTCTATGTAAGACATTTCTTGCGACGGCGGAAGCGAAGAAGGGAGCCGGGGGAAGGGAGGTGAAATCGAACATCACGGACAACCAGAGCGCGATGATAAAAGGGGCGCACGGATACATCCAGGGATATAACGGGATAGCGATAGCGGACAGCGCGAAGGGGGTGCTAGTACATAGTCAGTATTATATATGTGGATACCCCAGAAGAATTTTAACCACAGACCACACGGAAAACACGGACTGTTTGTTCGAAATTCCATCTTCGTCCGTGATGTCTGTGTCGT